>NZ_JAUBRM010000011.1:0-110924 GCF_036701905.1 Microcoleus sp. MON2_D5 | reverse complement strand
CTTTTAGGCGCTTTTGGTCTTCGGGTGTCATTTTTTTCCCTCATCTTTTTTCACAGTTTTACTAGCTTTTTCATTTTGGCGCTTTTTTCATATATTTGCAAAAGTGAGATGCACCCGATTCTTCTGCTGTAATAGCCGCGTTGATTCGGTTAGCAAAAGCTAAAACATCCGGGTCAGGAATTTTCTGATTCGCTCTACCTGCTTCTTGGACAGTCAAAACATCGTGTCCTAAAGCTCTCAGTAATTCTACAACAGGATAAGGGTATTGCTCATCGGCATAAAGACGTGCCATCGGCTACAAATCCTCGTCCATCACTTCATCGTTTTCCCGAATTTGTGTTTCAATTTCATCGGAGAAAGCTTCAGCATAGGCCCAAGCGTTAGCAATATCAGTAGCAGAGAGTAATCGATAGCTTGTGAGTAAGTCTGCTTCGCTATAACCCATACGACGAGCTTCTACAAGTCCCCAAACGGTGATGCGAGTTCCAGCAATGCAAGCACTCCCGCCACAGACATCAGGCGTTTTTTCAATACCACGCCAAGGAGTGATTTTGCCTTGAGTGAGGAGTTGAACGACTTGAGCTTTTTCGTCGTCAGAGAGTGCCAGGAGTTGAGGCTCTAATTCTTTCAGCGTCATGACAAACAATGGAATTGCGACTACCGATCATTCTATCGAACCGATCGCCCTATTTATCCGATCGCCCATTGCCACTTCTAGTAATTGGGGTGAAGCGCGACAATGTAAGCAATGGTTGTATAAATTACACTGTATGGGCGATCGCATATTGCCTCAGTACAGGTGAAATGGTGTAAAAATTTGCTTGTTGTTCTATCAAGCAGCGCCGCGATAGAGATTGCAGCGCATTTAGCAAATCTGAAGCCGGAATTCGGTCATTTTCTAGCAATTTTGCCCGGTTGATTGGCTGGCTTTCTTTCGCTAACAAGGAGATGACTTGTTTTTCCAGTTCGCATAGGCGATCGAACTGCTGCTGTAAAACATCTTTCAAATCTTCCGGCAACAATAGCGTATCATTTGGTAATAGCTCTGTCAAGCCTCCTCCCAAGTCTTGAATCAGAGTCGCCACGCTTTTTAACCATAGGGGGTTGCCTTGGTAGCGATGAATGAGTGCTTCACTGTTGTCGCTTTCTTCTAACCCATAATCTCTGAGTATTTCCCGTGCGGCGGCGATGTCTAAACCTTTGATTTGTAAGGTACGAAGGGCAGTATTTTGGCTTTTAACTTGAGTAACTTCTCTGGGTTGTTCCCAACCGATTAACATCAAGCAGCTTTGATGGGATAATTTTTCTATTTGTTTGAATAAAGAGCGATAGTCTTCGTATTCTGGTTTATATTTTCCTGCCAGTTCGCCGCTACAGAAAAGGTTGTGAACGTCATCTAAGATTATTAAACAGCGATGGTTTTGTAAATACTTAATCAGCGGTAAGCGTTTCTGGTTGGTTGGGGATGAATCTTGTTTTTCTGAATTTGAAAAAAGCTGTATTAGGTTAGATTGAAATTTTTCTATGGTGGGGAATTCGTCTAGTGTGTACCAAACTGCGTACTCAAACTCGTCTTTGATTTGTTGTACGAGTTGTACTGCTAGGGTGGTTTTGCCGATACCGCTAATGCCGGTGAGGGTATGGAGTTCGGGAGTGCGCGAGTAGAAATCGCCTAACTCCGGCATTTCGTTTAAATCTTGATATAGAGTTTTAGTTGGTTTTGAGTTAGATGTTTCTTGATTGGGTGGGTGTGAGTTTGGTCTATTTAGCGGGTGTCTAGCTTCTCCACAGATGTTGAAATTACCGATGGCTACAACATCTTGTGCAAAGTTTAAAGAATGAGAGACTTGGAACCTCTCCATTGTGGAGCGAAAATTTGTTTTACTGACATCTTCCCCTAACTCCTCTGAAAGTATCTGCCATAATTCCGAGCTGATTTCCCTGATGTGGCTTTCAGAACAGTCAAAGTCTGTCGCTATTTCTTTGTATGTCTCGCGTTGTAGAGTTCCCCGCAGTACCACTGCTTGTAAATCGTCAAGGTGCTGACCTGTTTTCTCGAAAACTATGCGCTCGGCCGGGGAGGGTTAACACTTCTTTAAGATTCCTCTGGCTAGCAAGATGTGAGAATTTTGTATATTAAAGCACTTTTTAACAAAATTGTACAACACTGTACAAAATAAATTTAAACCGAGTAAAAATTTTGCAAATTGTGAAGAAAATTGAACTTTTTTTTATAAAAACTATCCTGATTTCTAAGAACCATACGAGAAACATTAAAAAGTAAATTGAGGGATTAAACGCTTGTCGTTTACGTTTAACCCCTGTAATAGTGTATTAAGTCGCATATTGAGTATTAGGGCATGGTGTAAAGATATGAACGGGCTGATTAAGTTCTTAGATCATAATGGGATGCGTCCTATTATTGCTTTGGTTGTGATTATTGGTGCTCTTGCGATAACTCTCAAGAGTGATAAAATTTGTGTAGTGCAAGTAGAATACCCCCCAGCTACTTCAAGACCTGCTGCAACTCAACCCCAAATCATTTTTAGAGACAATCCTGTTTGCTCAAAGTATTTTGAAATAGCAGCATTGGTACTGGGTGGACTTCTGGGATTAACCGCATCAGGTAAATCGAGCATATATCAACCGGAAGATGAGGCAGCAAGAGAACAGCAAACAACATTGCCGAAGAACAAATCACCGAGGCAGGATTGATTTATGAGCTGGTAGGTTGGGTTGATGCAATGAAACCCAACCTCTTTTTCCACTCAGAATCTTACCCATTTCTACCATTCCAATGCGATGATTGCCCTAATAGCGATCGCCCCATCACCCATAAAGAGCGATCGCCCCTCACACCCAATACCAAACAATCCGATGATTGTACGGATAGCGAGGCCTGAGTAAAAAAAGAGCGATCGCCCCTCGCACCCAATACCACATACGGCGATGATTCTACGGAGTGCGATCGCACATAATCATCATCCCTAATTTGCGATCGACCTCCCGCATCAATTCTCCACAAAGCATCCGGCTGAAATTCGTTATCTGCGTCCAAGCGCACAGTAGCATTCTCGCCCAATTCCACCCAGCCAACCTCTAATTTGATTGTGTGGTTCGCCGTGACTTCGGAATCTTACCGATAATGCCACATAAAATATTTTTCAATCTATTCAGTTAGCGATAAAAATTTAAGCAAACATAGCATCGCGGGGGCGAGTTTTGCCGCACTAAACTCGCTCCTAATATAAATATTTAACTCAATCCTTCCCTTAAACCTTCTGCTTCTTCCTTCGCGTCCTTCGCGTCTTCGCGGTTCGTTTCTAACGCAAATATTCAATCCAAGTCGGCAAAACCTCCGGCGAACCGTACCACTTCCCCGGAGAACGAGGCGAATGCCAAACCCCCTCCAACACCAGATTTTCGGCCCCGTCCAAAACAGCAGCTTCCACCGGCGTAATTCCATCTCCCCAAGTTTCACCTTTCCCCACAGTCAACTCGTAACTTTTATAAGCCAGCCAAGTCCCTAAACCGCGCTTGCCAAAAACAGCCTTCCCAGCAGCGCACACGTAGCGCACCTGCGGGTGAAAAGCTCCCGGATAGTGAATTTTGACAAAATCTAGATTTTTGCGCGTCCACCGCTCTTGAGAGACGTGCGGCGTGCCTAAAGTGATTAAAGTATTCACATAAGGGTGAGCTTCCCACAAACCCGCGTCCTCAAGCACGTCGCCGTGAATCGTGTAAGGCTTTTCGCCCAAATAGATGCGAGAAATCCAGCCGCCGGCGGAATGACCGACGAGATTGATCTGGGGAACGCCGTATTGCTGTAACATTTGTTTGACTGTGCGATCGAGCTGTCGCAAAATTGGCACCATCGACCGCCCGCCAAAAGTTGGCAACCAATCTCCCTTGCCCAGAGGAACTGTTACTGTTGGGAAACCTCGATCGACCAGAGACTTTTCTAATTCGCGATAGTCGGAAGCAGCAGCAAAATATCCTGGTAAAATCACGGTTGGTAATGGCATTGTCAATTTTAGATTTTAGATTTTAGATTTTAGATTTTGCGGCCGGAGTGCTACGATCTGTTTTTCAAGTTCAAAGACGCTTGCCGAAGCATCCTTTGGATTGCTAACATCTGCCGCTGGTTAAACCTTTTGCTTAGGGAATATCTACTTCTATGGCTCGCGAGCCGATTCAAACATGGTATTTTACCCTAGTTGTCGTTCACTTAGAAGACCGTTTTCTACTGGTACAAGAGCGCAAGTACGAGCAGCAGTGGTATCTCCCAGCAGGGCGAGTGGAAAAAGGGGAGACTTTGCTCGAAGCTGCTATGCGTAATACCCTTGAGGAAGCGGGCATTTCCATCATCATTGAGGGAATTCTCCGGGTAGAGCACACAGTGATGCCTAAGGGTAATGTGCGCCTCCGAGTCATTTTTGTGGCTCGTCCACAAGATAAGACGCCGCCCAAGAGTAAGCCGGATGAGCATACTTTGTGCGCGGGCTGGTATTCTCTCAAGGAATTAGACCAGTTGTCGTTGCGGGGAGAGGAAGTTCGAGAAATGTTTCAATATATGGCAAGCGGCGCTCCAATTTATCCCATCGACTTGCTCACCATCGAGGGAGCTCCTTTTAAAAATTACCGCTATCGCTGGTGAATCCATCGATTTTGGATTTTGGATTTTCGATTTTCGATTGAATAATTACTTCCACGGATGAATCCGGTTGTGTAACCGAATTGGAAACAGGGGTCGATCGAACGGATCGATCGTGTTTAATGAATTAGTGGCCCTCCAGATCCCGGAAAAAGACGGTATAGCAGCGGTGCAGTCTGTTTTTGAGATCGCGCCAGTCCTGCCCGCCTGACGCCCGCTGACGATTCTCAACAATACCTGAGAAACCGTGTATAGGATTTGGCCAAAGGCATTCGGCAAGAAAAACAATGGTTTGAGCAATTAACAACGTCCTCACCCTATTTGCGGTTGCTATACAAGCGTGGAAGCAGGCAAAAAACCGGGTTTCTACGCTTGAGTGCTTGATGTGAGGGTCGCGAAATCTCAATAAAAGTCGATCGGGCAATTTCGATACCGACCGTGCTAAAATTATACCTTTGAATTCTCCAACAGCCTCTTTTAAAATCACTCAAAAAAAATATCAATTAATAACTATTAACTTCCAATTATCAATTCTCAATTACCAATTACCAATTCCCCATTCCCCATAGTCATGACTGACTCTTCCTCCCTAGCCAACACCCTTTCCGAACCGCTGCGCCAGCCTTATTGGTGGGCAGCCCTAGCTTCTGTCAGCCTTCACGGAGTGCTCGGAGTAAGTGCCCCGACGCTCTCAAGCGTACTTTATGGTGGAAATTCCTCAAAAAATATTCCCGGTTCTGTCGGCTTGGTAGAACTAACTCCCGCAGAAGCCGGCCGGCTGCCACAAACCGTACCACCGCGCGCGTCTAATACGCGATTTACGCCATTTTCGATCGCACCAGTTCCCCTTCGACCCGCGCCAAAGTTAGCCCCGCCCTTGCCCCCCCCACCTGATACCATCAACTTGCCCGCCATGCCGCCGGGAATGCCCCCTCCTGGGTTCTTTTCCCCTCTGCCTTATCCCTCTCTCCCGCCGTTAACGGCCGCAACAGCCCCGCCACCTCCCCAAACTCCATCATCCCCAACAGTCAGAACCCCCTCCCAGCCAACAACACCGACTATCATCCCACCCGTACCTCCCAGCGGTTTGATTTTCCCGCCCTTACCTAGTAATTTCGATGATCGCAATATCCCGCCGCCACCATCGCTGAGTGAAGCGCCCCAGCTTCCCGGTGGGGCCTCCGAAGATGAGGCAGAGACGCTCAAAAAGATCATAGCCAGTAGAGGGGGACTCCCACTATTTCCAGACGGAGCTCCAGTCTTTACCCCGGAATTCCCAATTGGCAGGAATGTGGGACCCGATGGAGTACCAAAATTGACTCAAAAAGATCCCAATAAAAGGAATCTCATCGCAGAAACTCCCGAAGAAAGAATCAGGAGACAACAATTTGAAGAGGGACAGCGACAGCTAGGACAGTCGGGCGAACCGGGTTCAAACTTACCCACCGACAGAGAGACACTGCTTGCGGCTGCAAATACCTATGTTGCTTTGTTTGAGAAATTCAAAAAGGCTTATCCTGACTTGGAAATGACAGGCCCGACTCCTGTGCCTGTCCCTTATCCCGTAACAGCTTGCTCGGAAAAACTCCAAGGAAGAGCTGTTTTTGGAGCAGTTGTCAGCCCTCAAGGCTTGCTCAAGGCCGAGCCTCAGCCGATCGTCCCCACGGGTTACGGTATTCTCGACAATGCGGCTAAAATTGCGATTATTAGCCCTTCTCTAACATTTGAAGCAGCCAGCACGCACAAGCTTTACCAACTGGCTGTCGAGTTTAAGTACGACGAAAAAGTTTGCAGTGGCATTCCTCTCACCCCAACCAGGCCCAACCCACCAGGCCAGCAGCCAGCGCCCACCCCGACATGGCCCAGCAGACCAACAGGCCAGCCGCCATCCCCAGCGCCTATTGAAGTGAAACCGCAGTTTGAGAAGCCGCCGGCCCCGGCCACCAAACCGCAGCCAGGGGCCAAACCGTCGTCGCCCGCACCCAAGCCTGCGGCTCAACCGTCACCCTCGCCTGAACCGAAACCAGCAGCGGAACAGTCGCCTTCTCCTCAACGGCAACCCGCCGAAGAGTCCCCGCAGCCGGAAGCTGCGCCATCTCCTGCCGCCGAAGAGTCTCCGCAGCCGGAAGCTGCGCCATCTCCTGCGGCCGAAGAGTCCCCGCAGCCGGAAGCTGCACCATCTCCTGCCCCGGAAGTGTCGCCCTCGCCGGAAGCTGCGCCATCTCCTGCCGCCGAAGTGTCGCCATCTCCTGCCGCCGAAGTGTCGCCATCTCCTGCCCCGGAAGTGTCGCCGTCGCCGGAAGCAGCGTCATCTCCTGCAGCTACCGAAAATTAATTGGGCATCGGTAATTGGCAATCCGGTAGGGGAATGGGTAATATCCAATCTGCTTGCTTGACTCTTGTGAGTTAGTAGTTAGTAGGGTGCGTCAGCTTGAATATTTGTTGCTTCTCAAACTAATTTCTACTTGCTGACGCACCCTACTTTATCCACTAAGAATGAAGTTGTTTTTCGTCCCCCCGAGCAGGCTTTGGACGATTGAAGTTTTGACTGCAAAGCTAACTACCTATTCCCCTTAACCTCTCAAGTGTATTGAACTTTATACATTTGAAATAAGTCGCCGCTTTGCTTTTTTACTACCTTAGCGCCCGCAGCTTTAATCATTTTTTCCCAATCTTCAATTGTCTCTAAAAATACTTCGCCGGCTCGATAAGTTTCCAAAATTGCCCAATCTTCTGCTAGAGGAGCATCGGGGTTGAGGACATCAAAAACAAAATGACCGCCCGGTTTTAGTACCCGCTTTACTTCTCCCATGACAATACTCCAATAGTCTATGGGATAGTAACAGCTAAAGCCTGTAGCGATGCATAAATCGAACTGAGCCTCCTCGTAATTTAACTGGTGAGCGGGAGCCCATTCTACGCCTTTGAACAGCTTAGAATTGAGCTGAGGGCCGCGAGCGTTTAAGGCGTCTCGCGCTGCGCTGCTGATTTCTTGACCGTAAAAATATGCCTCCCAATCCCGCCAAGGGTAGATGAGAAAGCTGACTCCGCAGCCAATGTCTAAACAGCGCTGATTTTTTTGAGGTTTGGCAATTTTCCAGAAGGGAGAAACTGTTTTTGCTTGGAGAGTTCCTGCAACTGATTCTAGGAAAATCGGCATTGCTTCGACTTCTTCGGGTAAAGCGAAAGCTTCTCCCCGGTATTCGCGATCGAATCGAGAAGCGACTTGCGACAGTAAAACTTGCCAGCTATCTGATTTTCCTTTAGCAAACCAAGTCTGCTCCTGACCCGCTACTGGGCGATCGGACTTTTTAGACATTCTTGAATTACCTTTTAGAGGCTTTGAGAGCTTTTGTAAAGTTTTGGCGGTAAGGCTTATTAAAAATTAACGCGGGCCAGAGCAGCGAGAGCTTCAGGCGATTTGTAAAACTTCTGTCGAAGTTAGTGCGATTGAAACCATTCCAAAATTTCCAAATACCGCCACCGTAAGCGATCAGCAATGCCAAGCTAATTAACGTACTCATTTAAAAAACCCCTAAGCAATGGATAGGATTTTGGGTCAGCTAGTCAAAGCGCTACCATTAATCTATCATTTATCAGACGCCAAGGCGCACCGATAGCCGTAGTAATTCCACCTTCAGAAAGAGACTTCAAAATCCCCGCTGGCGACAAACTTAAAAATAACACCCCCAAAATAGCTTTCACCGAGCAAGCAAGAAGGGACTTCTGCCAAAAGTCGAGGATTCTGAGGACTTATACGATTGAAGAATTGAAGAATTAAAGAATTCGGAATGACTCATGACAGAAGGGTTTCGAGCACGGGCCTACAGTTGCATTCTTTTTTTTAACTGGTATTACCCAACATCCCCTACAAATCCGAGCTCGACCGGGGGATGGGTGCGATGCCACCAGTTCTAATTCGGTTGAAATCGGTTGCTGTAGGGGGACGGCCTGACCGAACGGGATTTCCCAGACGTGTCACTACTCGAAGATATTTAAGTAAGAACTGATTGCTGGTGGTCGACGAATTACAGCAGGCAAACTTTTTCTAGCGGACAATGGCGGTAGAGAGCTTTCTAAGCAAGGAGGATTTTATGCGTGCAGTGCTAATGGCTGGTGGGTCGGGAACGAGGCTCAGACCCCTGACGTGCGATTTGCCCAAACCGATGGTGCCGATTCTCAATCGCCCGATCGCAGAACACATTATTAATTTGCTAAAAAGGCATCAGATCACGGAAATTATTGCGACGCTGCACTACCTTCCCGATGTCATGCGCGAATATTTTACTGACGGGGCAGAGTTTGGCGTTCAAATAACTTACGCTGTGGAGGAAGACCAACCGCTGGGTACGGCTGGTTGCGTCAAAAATATTGCTGAACTGCTCGATCAAACTTTTCTGGTCATCAGCGGCGACAGCATCACAGACTTCGACTTAACCGCAGCGATCGAATTTCACCGCAGCAAGCAATCCAAAGCCACGTTAATTTTAACTCGCGTTCCCAACCCGATGGAATTCGGGGTCGTGATTACCGAGGAAAATTACCGCATCAGTCGCTTTCTGGAAAAGCCTTCTAGCAGCGAAATTTTCTCCGATACAGTCAATACGGGTACCTACATTTTAGAACCCGAGGTCTTGGATTACCTGCCGGCAAATCAGGAGTGCGACTTCTCGAAAGACTTGTTTCCCATGCTACTGGAAAAAAACGAGCCGATGTACGGGTACATCGCCGAGGGTTACTGGTGTGATGTCGGCCAGCTAGATGTTTACCGGGAATCTCAGTACGACGCGCTGCGGGGAAAGGTCAAACTGGATTTGAGCTACTACAACGAAGTTCGATCGGGACTTTGGGTAGGTCAAAATACTTTTATTGACGATAGCGCGATCGTCGAAGTACCGGCCATGGTCGGCAACAATTGCCGGATTGGAGCCCGAGTTAAAATCGATGCCGGTACAGTGATCGGAGATAACGTGACAGTAGGGGCGGACGCCAACCTCAAACGTCCCATCGTCTGGAACGGAGCAATTGTCGGTGAAGACGCTCATCTTAGGGCCTGCGTGATTTGCCGGAGCACCCGCGTAGACAGGCGCGCTCACGTCCTCGAAGGTGCTGTCGTCGGTTCAATGTCCATCGTGGGAGAAGAAGGACAAGTGGGGCCAAGCGTGCGCGTCTGGCCGAGCAAAAATATTGAATCCGGCGCTCTGTTAAATCAAAATTTAATTTGGGGAGAACAAGCTAAGCGGAATTTGTTCGGTCAGCGTGGGGTTCAAGGACTGGCAAATGTGGATATTACTCCGGAATTTGCGGTGAAATTGGGCGCGGCTTACGGCTCGACTTTGAAACCCGGGACTGCGGTATCGGTTTCTCGCGACCAGCGGAGCATTTCGCGGATGGTTTCGAGGTCTTTGATTGCGGGTTTGATGTCGGTGGGAATAAATGTGATCAATTTGGAATCGACGGCAATTCCGATCGCGCGCACGGTTTCGTCTACGATATCAATTGCCGGCGGCATTCACGTTCGCATTTCTCCCGATCGCTCCGACCACATTTTAATTGAATTCTTCGATATCAAAGGCATCAATATTACTAAAGGAGCTGAGAAAAAAATTGAGGGGGCTTATTTTAAGGAAGATTTGCGGCGAGCTCTAATTCCGGAAATTGGAGAGATGACGTACTTTAACCAAGCTCTCGATGTTTACAACCGCATTTTTGAGCGGCAGATGAATGTTGAGGCAATACGCTACAGCAATACTAAGGTGGTAATCGATTACGTTTACGCGGTTTCTGGAGCCATTTTGCCCCAAATGCTTGCCAAGTTCGGCTGCGATGCGGTGGTCCTCAATGCCAGTCTCAAGCAGACTTCTCTAAGCAACGGAGAACGGGAATATTTGCTCGACCAACTCGGCCGGGTGGTGAAAGCACTCAGCGCTAATTTTGGAGTGCAGGTATCGGCTAACGGCGAACAGCTCATTTTGGTAGATGAGTCTGGGATAGCAATTCGCGGGGAAATGCTGACGGCGCTGATGGTAAATTTGATGCTGACTTCTCATCCCACAGGTACAGTAGTAGTGCCGGTTCATGCGTCTTCTGCGGTGGAGGCGATCGCCCGACGCTATCAAAGCAAGGTAATCCGCACGAAGGCGAACCCAACTGCTTTGATGGAAGCCGCTAACAGGAACCCGAATGTAGTTTTGGGCGGCAGCGGCCTTATGGGTTTTATTTTCCCGCAGTTGCATCCCGGATTTGACGGAATGTTCTGCATTGCTAAAGTGATAGAAATGATGACGATTCAGGAGCGATCGCTCGGACAGATCAAGGCGGAACTTCCCCGCATCACCCACCGCAGTTACAGCGTCCGCTGTCCTTGGACTATCAAGGGTTCGCTGATGCGACATTTAGTAGAAACTCATTCGCCCGATCGTTTAGAATTATTAGATGGAGTGAAGATTTTTAACTACAGCGACGACAATTGGGTATTAGTTTTACCCGATGCTAGTGAACCGACGGTTCATATCTTCGCCAACAGTGAGGATCGAGATTGGGTATCTGAAACGTTGAAGGAGTACCGCACCCTCGTTCACGATTTTGTCAGTCAAGCCGAGGCGGCGGTTCTCCAAGATAAATTTGGTAACAACGTGTAATCCGTCATCGGCGACAAATAATAGCGATCGGGCGCATAAAAATCAGTAATTACCAATTACCAATTGGCAATTGGCAATTGGCAATTCCCCAAAGCAAGACGAACAAGTCATCGGTACACGGATAGCTATTTCTTCCTTCTTCCTTCTTCCTTCTTCCTTCTTCCTTCTTCCTTCAACATCCAATTCCCAATTACGCACAGATAACAGATGAATAGCTGCATTTTGATGGCGGAAATAATTCAACAACCGCAACTCCGTTATACTCCTGACAATCAACTTCAAATCGCTGAGATGTTGGTGCAGTTTCCCGGCCCCAAACCCGAAGATCCGCCCGAACATTTGAAAGTGATAGGATGGGGAAATTTTGCTCAAGAAATTCACGAGAAATATCACGAGGGCGATCGCGTGATTATTGAGGGACGGCTGAGCATGAATACGATCGAAAGAGATGGTATTAAAGAAAAGCGCGCTGAGCTGACAGCTCAAAGGATTTACAGTGTCGGGGCTGATGCAATGAGTTCGGCTCCCCCTACTAGAACCGCCCCGGAACCGGCTCAAATTCGCGACAGCGCGCCGGCTAATGTGCCGAGCAATGTGGTTCCCATGAGTTCGCGAGGCCGCAGTTCTAACAGCGCTCCAGGTGGCGCTAACCGCACGTCTAGTTCGGATTGGAACTCGCATCAGTCTTCAAATTCTGAGTCCGATCGATCTTCGAGTTCGCCTAACGAGCCGGAAAATCCCGATTACGATCCGATTCCGTTTTAAAAAGTAGAGTGCGTCACTTTACGAGCGATCGCAAAACTTCGCCCTTCGATCGCAAGTGACGCACCTTAATTTAAGGGCGATCGCACTTCAGGAAAAAAAGGGCGATCCTCTTCGAGGGCTGCGCTAACGAATTTGGCTGAACTACGAGCTAAATTGCAAATTTTACAGCTTGATCGTCACAACTTTTTTCTTGCTTTTTTCGTCGCGCAGCACGACGGTATTGTAGGGTGATGTATCCGTCCCCAGCGGAATTGGCAGCTTAAAGCTGCTGCTCTTATGCTTAACTTCGCCTAAATCAATGCTTTTCGTTATATTGCCATCTGTTGCCAGATAAGCGGTAAGTTCGCCTTTATAATCTTCAATCAAAAAGTCTCTGAAGAAAAGGACTTCCCCAGCACCCTCGACATCGATACCAAGGATGACCGTACCGCTAAACGTTGCGCCTTTTTCTTGTTCATCAACCGTCGCCATTTTAATTTCCGAGGGGTCTTGACCGGACATATCTGCCATAAATTTTTTCTCCTGAGCGGAGCGCAATAATTAACAAGAATCTTACCTGACGCTAGGGGCGATCGCAAAACTCTTAGGACGTATTTCTGCATCGGTCTTGCTTCTCTCTGAGGTTAGAGAAGCCCGCGAGCGCGAATTATACCACCAATTCTCTCAATTCTTGAGTCAGTAAGTACAGACCGTTAAAATTATGTCTATAATACCCCCAAGTCTCGCCAACACCGCCGCGTTAATTAGATTCGATATTTAGCATCCTTAGTCGGGAGTTTTTAAGTGATAGGGTGGAGAATTAAGCCTGATGTTTTTGATAATTTAAGAGCGCTCGCCCTTAAAGATTATTCTTTCCAGTAACGGGTGAAAATCCGCATTACTTCTGGAAGCAATTGTTGTAACCGTTCATATTCCAGACCAATTAATCGCTGTGTTTCTTTCTGATCTATTCAATATGATTCAGAATGTCGCTCCTGTTTCTGTGTCAGGGTAAACGCATCTAATTTCTAAATTCCCATATATAGCGTTTGAGTAGAGACAAAAGCGCTACAGGTGGAAAAACTGTTCTCAATAAACAACAATAAAGCCGAGTTATTGCTCTAAAACCCCTCGTTATTGACAAGATGCGTTTACCCTGGTTTCTGTGTAAAAAAATGTCTCTTATGTTCTTTGACCACATACTGTTACTATTTTGGAGATGTCTATTGAATCTACAACAGAGGATCGCGAGATACTGCCTCAGCTATTGCTTATAAATGGGTACAAATTTTTAGCTCAACAGTTGTATTTTTTGTGGAGTAAAAGTTTGAGGACTGTTAGTACATTTGTAGGGGGGAAGTCCAGGTTAAAGAATCCCCGTGCGTTTACGCCATCGAGTGTCAATTGTTATGGGAAGCATTGATCGAGAGAGGACTTGCATTCCTGACTAGAAACTTGACATCGTATTAGTTCGGGGGCCGGGGGAGGCGAAAACTCAGGGGACTGAGGATTTGATTGAGAGTTCGCAGTTGTTCCGCAGTACCCAAACAAATCAGCATATCTCCTCCTTCGATCGCTGTTTCTCCGGTAGGCCCCACAATCAAATTCCCGCCAGCGCGCCGCACTGCTAAAACCAACGCCCCCGATTGCGATCGCAACTTGGCATTTCTCAAAGTTTGCCCGACGTAGACACAACTATTGGGATCGACCAGAAATTCTTCCATGTAAAAAGAACTATCAGTCCCGGTCAAAACACCGTCTAAAAAATCCATAACTTGAGGCCGCAAAGCCGCCGCCGCCATGCGCTTTCCCCCGGTAATGTAGGGGGATACGACGGCATCGGCGCCGCCCCGCTGCAACTTCTTTACAGCTTCTTCTGTGGTGGCGCGGGCGATCGCCCGTACCTTCGGATTCAGAGTTTTCGCCGACATGACAGTATATAAATTCTCGGCATCCGAAGGCAAAGCTGCTACTATGCAAATTGCGCGATCGATCCCCACATTCACCAAAGTTTCGTCCAGAGTCGCGTCTCCTTGGACAGCCGTGTACCCCAGCGCCAAAGCAGCCTCAACCGAGTGTACCGCCGAATCTATCACCACAAAAGAGATATATTCGGCCTGAAATTCCAAGGCAATTTGGCGGCCAGTGCGCCCAAAACCGCAGAGAATGTAATGCCCGCTCAAAGAATCTACCAATCGTCGCTGCTGCCTAATTCTTGCTCCTTCTTGAAAATATCCTTCAATCAGCGCTTCTGTAAAGCGGTTGACGATGAAACCTATCACAATCACGCCCATCAAAATCAGGCCTATGGTAAACATTCGCCCGCGTTTGCCGAGGGGGTGAAGTTCACCGTAACCGACAGTTGCTAGGGTAAATACTGTCATGTAAACGGCATCTAGCAAAGACCATTTTTCCACCAGGCAATACCAGAGAGTACCCGTGCATACAATGCCCCCAAGGGCGATGACTCCGTTTCTTAAGTCTTTTTGCAGGCGCTGGTACTTTTGTTCTAGAGTTGAATACACCGATCTCGCTGACCTATTACCTATTAGCTGCTACCAATTTTAACCATATCAGCCCTAGACGCAGGGGCGGTCAATCGATTTTAGATTTTAGATTTTAGATTTTAGATTGACCCCACGGATAAATGCGGGGGCTTGAGGATTTTCGATTTTAGATTTTGGATTGATTCCACGGAGAAATCCGGGGGCTTGTACCATCAAGAAATTCTTGGTCAAAAAGCCAGTTTCTGCCTAGATAGTTTGCTGCCCAACTCAACATTTTGACTCTTAACCCGGTTTTTTTTGCGTGAGTTCCGACTTAGTTCCAATCCCGTCGCAGAGGTGGCGATTGTTGTGATTTGCGCTCGGATTTGTCTGAAAATAATTGCGGGCTCCATCGCAACCCTGCAGCAACAAATCGTCAAGATTAAAATTCCACAGCATCACCGTACCGTCAGCGCTAGCACTAGCGATCGCCTTGCCGTCTGGACTAAAACTCGCACTCCAAACAGCATCCTTGTTACCTTTTAAAGTTTGGAGCAACCTACCGTCAATATTCCACAGCCTCACCATTTTGTCTGTGCTTGCAGAGAGCAACATTTGACTGTCGGGACTAAAGCTGATATTTGTCACTCCACTTGTATGCTTTAAAATACTTAGCGGTGTGCCGTCTTTGCTCCAAATTCTCGCCGTTCCCCCAGCACTTGCAGCCGCCAGCATTGCTCCGTCTGGACTGAAAGTTACACTCATAATTTTATCACTTTCCATCTGTAAAGTTCGGAGCAATTTGATATCGGTGCTGGCTTCAATTGACTGCTGTTTTTGCATTTTTTCCGCAACCTTTCTCAAACTCCAAAGTTTAACAGTGCCATCAGTGGCAGCCGCAGCAATTATCTGACCGTCTGGGCTAAAACTGGCGCTGGTTATCCAACCTCGCTCCACTTTTAAACTTGACAATTCTTCCCCGTTTATTTTCCATATTTTAACTGTTCCATTGGTACTTGCTGAAGCAATAATTTTACCATCGGGACTAAAAGAGACGCTTGTTATTTGACCGCTGTGTCCTTTTAAATTATGAAGCAATTCGCCATTTTTTTGCCAAATTTTGACAGTTTGGTCGTCGCTTGCCGAGACAAGCATCTGACCGCTAGGACTGAAAATTGCCATCCTAATTTTATCAGTATGCCCTGTCAAGGTTGCTTGCAAAGCTCCATTAGTTTGCCAAAGCTTAATATAATTATCATCGGTAGCAGTCACAAGTGTTTGACTGTCGGGACTGAAACTCACGAAAGCGAGGGTACTCGCTTGACTCTGCAAGCGGCGGCGTTCCCGAAAGTTGTAAACTGCCTGTTCCAGGGCGATCGCCACTCGCATCTGAATATCTGAACTCACTCCGAGCGATCGTTTCATTTCTGTAACAGCTCTGATGCTTTCTAGCAAAGCTTCTTCTTTTTTATCTGCGGCAAATAGCGTTTCTGATAGCAAACTGAGAGTGAGAATTTTGTTGTTTCTTTCTTCGATTGACGGTTTTACCCAAAAAGCTACTATCAGGATTGATATTAAGATGACTGCGGCTCCTGTAACTGTTTGCACTCTCAGTTGTTGCTCGCGCCAAAGTTTAACTGCAATCGCTTTTTTCTGCTTTTGTGCTTCGCTTAGTTCCTCTAGTAACTTTTTTTCGCGGCGCAGTTGTTCAATTTCCGTTTGGGTTTGTTTTTCGCGATCGCGCAATTTGGAAAATTCCGCTTCTTGACTCGCACCTAAAAATTGATAATCTTGGGTGCTCAAGCTTTTATTTGCCGCCCACTGTCGGGCATCTTCCAGTGCTTGACCGCGCAACAAGCGAGATTCGTCTTGACAATTTGTAGCTATCCATGCTGTTAGGGATTCAGCATAGGGGCGCAAGTCGCCGAGCGCTTTTTCTACCCAGTCATGGCTGAATATAGCTGCGTAAATGCGGTTGGATACGGTTAATTTTCCGGCTCGTTTTACTACTAATCCGCTCAGCCGCAATTCTGTTTGTTCGGGAGTATCATCCGCCCAGATTCCCCCACCCCCCTTTAACAAGGGTAATGCTGGCATTTTCTCGCCCCTGATTAAGGGGGGTGGGGGGGGATCGCAGGGTGGCAATATTTTTTGATATAGTCCTAATAACCTACTGGCGTGGTGGTGACTTCTGAGAAGGCGATCGCGAATTGTTTTGATGTGTACTGGTTCATCGGACGATTCCCAATTATCAATAATATGAGATTGCACTATCTCGCTAATTAATAATGGATTGGTAGTAAAATTTTCAGTTTGGCTTTCATCCGTTGAGTCTGATATAAGAGAAGCCGAAGCTAAGCTTTTTACATGGTGCAGAATCAGCTTGCAAAGCTTTTGAGTCAGAAAGGGCTGCCCTCCAGTCCAGTCCAAAATCTCTTTTAAAACCTCTTGAGGATTGTCTACTTTTCCCTCAAACCCCTTTGCTAAAGGCAGAGCTTCCTGTAATTTAAAACCGTGCAATTCAATAGCTAAACCGATATTAAAGGGCGTGCGAGTTGCATCGCTAATTAAATCCGATGGCGTAGCTACTCCCAGCAAAGCAAATGTAATGCGCTGGTATTCTGAATTGTGAGCGCGTTTATTGTAGCAACATCTAATTAATGCAAAGAAATCGTCTAGCGGTTCTTGGAAACTCAGAACGCTATCAATTTCATCAATAAAAATGACCAGGTTTTGAGAAATTTTGACCAGCAGCAACTCTTCAATTAACTCTCCTAAGCGCTGCACCGGCGGCATCAACTCTCTCTCCCGCCACCAAGTCATAAACTCGACTGGGTTAAACAGGTTGAAACTGCACAATAGCTTGTAAGCGACGCCGCCGTACCACTTATCTAGAGAGACTTGCTGGTTGCCAATGTCCGAAAGGTCGATCGTAGCACAGGCAATGCCATCAGCCGAGAGTTTTTGTACAGTTCGCACTAGCAAACTGGATTTGCCCATTTGTCGGGAATTGAGCACGTAACAAAACTCTCCGGCTTTGAGGGCTTGATAAAGTTCTGAGTCAGCTTGTCGCACTACATAAGTAGGTGCATTTTGCGGGAGACTGCCGCCGATTTGATATTGGTAATCGACTGTCATTATATTGCCTCTAGTCATAAGTTTGTCTCAGTTCTATGGTGCCTGTAGCACAAGCAATCTTACCATTTTGATTGGTGGGTTCTGGTGGTTTAATTGTACCAGGAGAATCAGATCGGCACAATATAGATGTGGTCGTTATTTTATTTTTAGAAGGATTTAACTCAACTTTTGTAGCAGTAATTACAAAAACTCCACCGACAAAGCTTTTAAGATCTTTATGCTTTGAGACTCCATAATTAAATGTTGCTTTTTTTGTTGTATGGTGGGAATATTTGTAATTTTCTGTCTCGGTTTTAATAATGCGAATTCTTAAAGCCTTAACAGAAGTGCTAAAAACACTTTTTTCGGCAAAATAGGCCTGCTGACGTTTGTTGATTAAGCTAATATACATTCTGGGTTCCCATTGCTTGTTGTTCCTAAGCTTAACCTGAAAGGATGGCACAACTAGCGAAGCCAATACTCCAATCACCATTAAACTCGCTAAGCATCCACCAACATTCGATGCAAGGCTAGCTGATTTATAATTTTGTTGACTCATGGTATTGTATCCTCTCTGTTTGTAGTAAAGACTTTAGTCCGGTAAATCTCAATTGAAGGCCGATTTTATCTTGTAATCGACTGTCATTATATTGCGTATAGTTAGATTATTTTGGCACTTGTGTTGTGCCTTTCCCACAAGCAATTTTACCATTTTCATAGGTGGGTTCCGCTGGTTTAATTGTACCGGGAGAATCAGCTTGGCAGAATATGGATATTGTTGTTATTCCATCTTTAGCAGCATTTGGCTCAACTTCTTTAACAGGAACTAGAAAGACACCGCCGACATAACTCTTAAGTTGTGGTTGCTTGGAGACTCCATAATTAAAAGCAGTTTGCTTTGTGGCGCGAACTGAATACTTGTAATTTGTTGTCTCCGTTTTTATCCCAAGTTCCAAAGCATTAACAGAACTGGAAAAAACACTTTTTTCGGCAAAATCTTCTTGCTGAGCTTTGTTCATTGATCTAACATACTGTTGTTCTTCCGACTGCTTGCTGCTATTGGTATTATTTAGATAAAATGGCAGAGCTATCCCATTAATTACTCCAATACCGGTTATAAGTAATAAGCATCCGCAACCGCGAGAAGCTGCATTGCGAACTATTGATTCTTGATTTTTAGTCATGGTTTTGTCTCCTTAAATGGTATATACAAGGCGAATTAAATTCGGCGAGGCAGAGCCTCTGGATCTGCGTTACCAGGAAGATCCTTCCTGGTAACGAGTAAAAGGAGGGAATACTAATCTCTAAGCTCGCAGCTTTTGTACTTCTTTCCGGTCAATGGATGTTGGCTGAACCACTTTACTGCCGATCGCAAAATCGCGCAATTCCACTCTTGTAAACTTCACACCCCAAGGATCGGTCGCTGTATCCAATTCCTCTACTAAAGCATTATTGATTTCATGGCGAGCCGTGTAAAGTTCCTCCATAGATAATGTCGCAATGTGAGTCCGAATTGAAAGAATCAGCATATTTAACATCGCTTCCTTGAGATTCTGCACTTTGTAGGAAGCTTTTTCTAAGTCAATTATTCGCCAGTAAACAATAAACTCAACGGTGATGGCAAGGCGATCGCGCGTCATGCATGGTTGCGGTGGCAAGTTTAAAATTTGCTCGCGCAGAGTTTGTTTATAGGCGACTGTTTCGACAAAGGGAATCAGAAATGTCAAACCAGGTTCGAGTTTCTTGCGATCGTACTTTCCGAAAATTTCAACTAAAGCCTCATCTCCTTGACGGACAATTTTTACGCTGCTGGCTAAGGATACTCCGGTGATTGCAAACAACACCATCAAAAAATACTGATACATAATGAATCTCCTGGTAAATAGTTGACAGTTGACAGTTGATAGTGATTTCTGAGTCTCTTAGAGAGGGACTTTGTTTGACAAGAAGCGATTTGAATCGCCGAGTCATAAAAGAGCCAACTCAGATTTAGCCGCTGATGTGAATTAATCTGTGAGGTATAACAATCAGCGTGTTTCCTTCGCGGCGCAAAACGTAAACTTTTTGTCTGGGTGCGATCGCCCCTTGGGAATCGTCATTGCGAGCTTTCCACGAAGCCCCTTCATAAATCACCATTCCGGTTTCTCCGGGGAAAATTTCGGAGATTGTTGTCGCTTCGGTTGCTTCGGGAATGACAAACTTTTTGCGAACAATGAAAATCGGTCGAATCCAGATGCTCAGCGCCAGGGCTATCCCCATCCAGTAGAAAATCTGCCAGTCAAAATCTTCATACATGATGTTCGCCCAACTAAACTGAAATGCTACCGATCCTCTCCACAGAATAAAGGATTCAATTAAAGCCGAAGCTCCCATCATTAGCAGGTAAAATCTGTATTTTTGGGGCTGAGTTTTGATGATTAATAGCTCCATCGCACTAAGCACAACTCCGAGCAGCAGCCAGAATAGGGGCGGGGTGAAGGCGAAAGCTGGTTGATTAGTTGCTGAGGCAAGCGACCAAATTAGGATAGAATACACAATGCTTTTACCTCGTTTTGATGGGATTCAACCTTGTTATTTCTAATCTAATCAGGCAGCTATTTGAGTTGGCGACTGAGTTATTTGAAAATTCATCGACTTTTCATCGACTTTTCATCGACTTTAGGGGCGGTTGGCATTTATGATGGTTTCAGTGTCTCGATTGTGATAAGCAATGCCACGATCGCTAAGGGTGCGCGAAGAGTGCATTCGCGCAGTTAAATCCTGTCTCCTGAGAAATGGCTTCCCCAGTCAGAAAATCCTGGCTGAGGATTTAGGGATGGCCCAATCTACTGTCAGCCATTTTCTGAATGGCAAACCTGTGGATTATGCAAATTTCATCGAAATTTGTCGCGGGTTGGGCCAGGAATGGCGCGATATAGCCGATTTTGACGCGAATTCAGAGCCAGAGGAGGTAGTGCTGGTGAGGGCAAAAGTGGCGATCGTCTTCGAGGGCTTTCCTTCGGATCGCTTCGCTAACGCCAACGCCCGTTGGCGAAGCCCTCGAAGAGGATCGACCTCAAACACCACCCTTTCTCAGCAGTTACACCAAGCTTTGAGTGCGGGAGGGCACGAAGTCTTTTTTATTAACAACAGCAGCGACTCAGCCTCATATTTAAAGCGTTGCGATTATTTGCTGTTGCTGATTTCCCAAGAATCTGCCGCTAGCGAAATGATATTGGAACAAGTGCAGCTAGCCAAAGAATTGCACAATTTAACTGCTCATAAACCAGCAATTTTACCGATTTTACTTGAATTAAATACACCGCTTTCTTTTGATTTACTGAGCTATTTAGCAGGAATTCAGCCCTGGCTGTGGCGCGGTGTTGGCGACTCATTTAAGTTATTATCACAAATTTTAACCATTATCAAAGAAGGTCGCACATCGTTAACGGCCGACCATGAATTGGCTGTAGAATGGAAAGTAATTACTAGCACCAAACAGTCAATAATTCAACCCCTGCCAGCAGCGCCGCCAGAATTGCCGGGAGGACAAGTTGAAATAGCTTCTCGTTTTTATATCGATCGCCCTCCGATAGAATCCCGCTGTTACGAGACGATCGCCCAACCGGGAGCGCTGATCCGCATAAAAGCACCCAGACAAATGGGCAAAACTTCCTTGATGGCGAGGATTTTGCATCATGCAGAACAGCAAGGTTCTCGCACAGTAGCGCTGAGTTTTCAGCTAGCCAATAGGAAAATATTCGCTAATTCAGATACATTTTTGCAGTGGTTTTGTGCGAGCATCGGTCAAGAGTTAGGAATGCTGGAGCAGTTGCCCAAGTGTTGGGAATTGGCAGATTTGATTGGCAGCAATCAGTGCTGCAAGGCTTATTTTGAACAGTATTTGCTTTCAGAATCCTCAAAACCCCTGACGTTAGGCTTGGATGAGAGCGATCGCCTGTTTGAATCGCCGGAAATTGCCGACGACTTTTTTGGGTTATTGCGAGCTTTACACGAAGAAGCAAAACGGCGAGATATTTGGAAAAAATTGCGTTTAATTGTGGTGCATTCGACAGAAGTTTACATCCCGCTGGATGTGAATAAATCGCCGTTTAATGTGGGGTTGCCCATTGATTTGCCTGAGTTTAATTCGCAGCAAGTGCAAGACTTAGCAGCGCGACACGGAATCAATTGGAGTGCTACAGAAGTGGCAGAAATGATGGCGCTAGTGGGAGGACATCCCTACTTGGTACGGCTGGCTATGTATCGCATTGCCCGTCAAGATGTGACTTTAAATCAATTGCTGAAATCGGCGGCAACCGAGGCAGGAATTTACAGCGACCATTTGCGCCGACATTTGTGGAATTTAGAAAAATATCCAGAATTAATCGAGGCGATGAGAGAGGTTTCGAGTGTGTCAAAGCCAGTCCGATTAAGGCTAGAAGTGGCGTTTAAATTAAACAGTATGGGGTTGGTGAAACAGGAGGGCAATTATTGCAGTGCGAGATGCAATTTGTATGAGGAGTATTTTCGCGATCGGCTAAATGGCAAATAATATCGAATTATTGAACCGCGAAGATGCTAAGGACACGAAGGAAGAACCCCCCCACCCCCAGGGCAGTTTCATTATCAGAAAAACCAGGATTTTGTAGGGGTAGTGCCAAGAGTGCCTACCCCTCCCCAGCGACGCGATCCATTGGCATTGCAGGGATAGGGCACGGACACGGAGGCACCGCCCTACGAAAAATGAAACCGCCCTGCCCCCTTGGGGGGAATGGGGGAGAGAAGAAGTAGATCGTTTTCTGCCGGGAAGGGAGTAATGAAAAGTCGATGAGAAGTCGATTAAAACTCACTCAAGTTCTCAAATAGCCACGTGATTTAATAAAAATAGAGTAGAAGCAAGGCGCAGTAGGCGAGGTTTGCAAGCCCCACCGCACTCAATGGACTGGATGAAAACGACGCTAACAATAACTTGCTTGTTTTTCTTGGCATCGACTGTTCGATTAGGCGATATTAGACAAGGTACGCCTGCACTCGCTGTTTGACTCTAGAATCCCCCTGTGTTTACGCTGGGGAGTATGTCAATCACTTGAAAACTACTCTGCTAACACATTTGGACAACCACCATGCAGCTTAAAAAAAATCCTCAACTCGATGCACTCAACAAACAAGCAGTATCGAGAACAACCATGCAGCTTAAGACAAACCCTCAACTCGATGCACTTAACAAACAAGCGGCATCTTCAGAAAAAAACCTTCCCCCTGACAAAAAAAGTAAATCTTGGGTAGGAATCTTACTGAGGATCACTTTTATTTACTTTCCTCTGGGCAGCATAATAGTTGGTGGGCTCGCCCTCCCTTCTGTTGTCGGTTGTGGTGGCGCGAAGAAAGCGAAGCAATCAGAAGGTAAACAATATGTTAGCGCAATGAACAAAGGTCAACAAGCAATATACGCCGAGGATGGCGCATTTTCCAATTCCGTTAATGCCCTAGGTCTCGGCATTAAAACTCAGACAACCAACTATAACTATTCAACCATATCTACCAAAAATTCTGCGTTTAGTTATGCTGTAGCCCGCAGCAATAATCTTACTAGCTATGTCGGGGCTGTATTTTTAGTACCTGTTTCCCAAGCAGCTAACAAAGAGCTGACTACTGTATCCATTCTGTGTGCAGCAAATTCTCCTGGAAATACCCAACCGTCTGCTCCTATCCTTCAGAATGGTAATCCTGTCTGCGCTGCTGGTAGTAGCGACGTATTTAAGTAAATATCGACATTAATCAGAATCTCATGTTACCTGAAATTGTCAAAGGCTTCATCGTCTTAGCTTGCATCTTCATTCCCCTCGAAAGAATCTTATCCTTGCACAAGCAAAAGATATTCCGTCTCGGATGGGCAACCGATGCCACTTATTTTTTTACAGGTCACTTTATTGGCAGATCCGGGGCTATTGTTGTGACTGTAATTTTGTCGCTGATAACTAATTTACTCAACCCGGAATTGCAAAGCAAAGTAGCCTCTCAACCTGTCTGGTTGCAGTTGGCAGAAGCAGTTATCGTTTCCGATATGGCATATTATTTCGCTCACAGACTATTGCATGAAGTACCCTGGCTTTGGCAATTTCATGCAGTCCATCACAGCATTGAACACATGGACTGGTTAGCCGCAGTGCGGGTGCATCCCTGCGAGCAACTCTTTACTCAGATTTGCAAAATTATGCCTCTTTACTGGTTGGGATTTACCAAGGAGAGTTTGGTGGTTTATGCTCTTTATTCGGCAGCGATCGCTTTCTTAATTCATTCTAATATTAAATTAAAATTTGGCATTCTCAAATGGTTTGTAGCAACCCCACAATTTCATCACTGGCATCACAGTAAAATTCCCGGAATCAACACCAAAAACTTTGCTGTTCAGTTGCCACTGTTAGATTTGCTATTTGGCACTATGTATATGCCAGCGAAAAAAATGCCTCATAAATATGGAATCTCTGATTCTATACCTGCTGGATATGTCGGACAAATATTATTTCCATTTTTAAGGATGATGAAAAATGCTAGATGAAAATGCAAAACCAGGTATTAATCGCTATTCTCGCCTTTTGCAAGTAATTATAGGTTTTGGCTTGACGAGTGTTGCTTCTGTGGGTGCAGTTGCCCTATTTCATCACATGGATATTCTAACTTTTATCGCCAGTTTAAATACGAAACAAGTAACTGTTGCCCAATTGCAGCAGGGTAAGTTGAAACCAGTGATTTTGATAGATGTGCGATCGCCAGAAGAATACGCGGAAGATCGCATCGGTGAAAGTCCCCTTGTTCCCATAATTGATATTGAGATGGGGTTCGGTGTCAAGCAGATTCAATCCATTGTAAAAGCTAGGGTTAAATCCGAGCGAACTCAGCCCGTAATTGTACTTTATTGTGCCAGAGGAGGGCGATCGGTTAAAGCATACAAACAGTTGGAAAAAGTCGCTCGGTATTCCCAAGAATCTGGAGGAAATGAGACTAATAAGATTAAGGATATTAGCCTGAATGTTGTTGTCCTTTCAGGCGGTATCAAAGCGTGGCGGCAAGCAGTGCCGGCTGCAAAAGATGCCCAGATATTAGCCCCAATTACTTTGCACACCTTCATAAAGTCTCCCTCAGTCACCCTGCTTTCGGAATGAATCGGGGCAGTTGTGACAAAATTGATTTCTGTCAAATCTCTATCAATAGAAAGGTGTATCGTGCTGACAGATTAGCTATCTTCAAGAAAAGTAGCCATTATCCTCAGCAATCTGCAACGGTTGGCTGTTTGGGCAGGCAGCACAATAATTAGAGTTAGCATAACTTTATTCCATGCAAAACACCCTAGAGATACTTCCTTCTTCCGACTCGCCGAGTCTTCCCAAAAAGCAACCCCCACCCCCAAATTACGAAGCAGCCGATCGGCAATTTGTCAATTTGCTAGAAGTCGAGGATTTAGACAAGACGGTGGCGGCAAAACCGTTACTTGTCAGCGATTTTGAAAGCGCGATCGCAGTGGCTGTTCGATCGGCTTATGAGGAACCGAAAGGCGATGAGGCCGCTCACCGCTTCTTGCAGCGCGTGCTTTACCGTATCAACCGCCTCAACTTGTTTTGGTACGACGATTTGCGCCGCTACAACAACGAACGCTCGCACTATTTGCGTTCCGTGCGCGATCGCATTGAGGAACCTTGGCAGCAGTGGGAACTGGCGCAAATCGACGTTGCAGCGCTGCAAAAATTGGCGGATGTCAAGCAAGCCCTGCGCGATCGCGCGGCCGCCGATGTCGATCCTCCGCTAACTGAGCTCGATCGCTACCAGCGGGAACAGATGACTGAAGAGGGATACAAACACCTGCTGGCGATCGCCTCTTTCGACGGTTTAGTGGAAGCCAGCCGCCTTTCTCGCATCCTCGGCGGCGCCGGCAACGAAATTCAGTGTACCCTTACCCGAGTGCTGATGGAAGAATACGGCGGCGGTCGCCTCCCGCGCAAGCACTCGACCTTTTTTGCTCAAATGCTGGCTGAATTCGATATGAGTACAGAACCAGAAGCGTACTTCGATTTAGTGCCTTGGCAAGTGCTCGCAAGCATTAATCACAACTTTCTGCTGACCGAACGCAAGCGCCATTTTCTGCGCTACAACGGCGGACTCACTTATTTTGAGGTGGCGGGGCCCGTCGCTTACCGCAATTATCTAGCCGCCGCCCAGCGTTTGGGCCTCTCGCAGGCTGCGATGGGTTATTGGGAACTGCACATCAAAGAAGACGAGCGTCACGGCCGCTGGATGTTGGATGAAGTGGCGATCCCGCTGGTTGATAGATACCCGCAGGAGGCTTGGGAGCTGGTGTTGGGGTACGATCAGGAGAAGTCGATCGGCGATCGGGCTGCGGCTGCTGTAGTGCGATCGATCCAAGCCACAGAGCACAATTAACAGCTATATCGTAGGGTGGGTCAGAGACGGATGCACCCTACGATATAGCACCGTTCTCAATAAGCCTTTGAGAAACAGGCAAGATGCCTGTTCCACAAAGAGTGTATTTCTTGTGGAACAGGCATCTTGCCTGTTGCTGACAATGTTGCAACATCTCAGATGCACCCTACCAGGCCTGTATTTTAAAATGCTGTCATTAACTGAATTAGCTCGATCGACAAATCTCTTTGCGACTTTTCTTGCTTCTTAAACAAAACTCCCGCCAGCAGATAGATATTTTCCGAATAAAAAGCCATTCCCTGTTCACGCAGAGTGGCGATCGCGCTTTTCACCTTTGGTTCCGAGCTATAATAGCCAAAATTTAAAGGTGCAATCTCAAAATTCGCAACCGAGTAGCCTCGATCCAAGGCATAATCGATCAAACCCACAGGATTAGAATAGCTAGAAACCATCAGCAAAACTTCATCACTGCCCAGAGATAAAAGTTTTTTAGCAATTGTACAACCATCACTCCCGCCGTGCAACAGTGGCTGGTAAATCTGATCATCCACCGCAGGCAAGTAAGGGGGATTTGAGATGACACAATCCGCCGACTCGTATAAAGGCGAATCAAAAAAAGAGCAATTGTTGACGGTGTATTTTTCGCTCAGTTGATATTCCTTAATTTGAGACTGAGCAATTTTCCAAGCTACATTATTTAGCTCAAATCCCTGTATTGTCCCATCAAAATCACTTCTCAGCAAAGACTTAATAACTGGACTTCCCTCTCCTGAACCAAACTCTACGATAAGTCGAGAATTGTCACTAGCATTTAACACTAAACTTTCCAAGCAGTGCGCGTAAAAATCAGATTCTTCCGGGCAGTGGAATACCTGTTTCAGAGGATGGGATGAAGTGAGCATAAATTCTGTAACAAAGTTGACTATTTTAAAAGTATCGAATAACTAATATCCCAGCCATCTGTCGCAAGAGCTATTTTATCAAATTCTGCAATCTCTGTCTTCCTGTTTTCTCGGGTGCGATCGAATAACTATTACTGCCGACAGATTATCAAATTAACTAGATTAATCCGATTGACAGATTGCCATTATATAGCGATTGCTGGTGAGATAGTACCTAAGCAAATAATTGTAAATTTTAATAGTGTCAGATATGACCTTTTTTAATTATTCAGTTCCGCCTCTGCGCCGGAAACAGCTTAACATCGAGGTTCAAGATTTAGAAGGGCTTTGGCAGGTTCAGTTTCCCCTTGGCAAAGATCGATTTTATTCACAATTTTATACTTGTCTCGATCGAACTTGCTTGCTGTGGAGTTTGCTGTTAATACCTATCTTCGGCACACCACAATTTTTTTCTGTGAGTTGGATGCTGCAAGCAGGTTTGTGGTCAGCGCTCAGCCTCGTAGGTACAGCAGCAATGGTAAGCATGACATACTCTTGGGTCAAAATAGAACGCCTGGCTTGGGTGCTTTACGGTTGGGTAATACTAATGTTATTAGGATTGCTGCTGACCGATTTAGCAATTTTTCTGCGTTGGGGAAAAGTGTTGGCGAATCTCTGTCCCCTGTGGTTGGGAATGAGCGGAATAGGGTATTTGGGGACTGGATTTGCAGTGCGATCGCGCGCGCTTTTAGCAGCAAGTTTATTTCATCTCTTGGGGATTTTGATTTTGCCTTACACGGGCGGTTGGTCTTTCCTATTTACGGGAACCGTAATGGTATTTAGCTTGCTGGTTTTAGCCGAATTGCAATGGGATATGCACCAGCCGATTAACAAACTGCATTAACTTCTGTAGCACCGCGATTCCAACAGGTTTCAACGTAAAGCATTAACCACAAGTGATGAGTACAGTGCTAATGACTGATTAGCTCATGCCCGCTAGAATAACGTCGCTGCAATGGGTTGGTAGTGAGGATTCTTCGTTCTCATCAAAATTTGAGGAATGAAGCCCTCACTAAACAACGGATAGGGGTTATGTTAGCGGACACGATATTACTGATGGCTGATAACTAATTGCCACCAGACTGTACAGATTTGCGGGTTTGGTTAGTATCGTCGCCCTTGTGATGCCACGTGCCACCTTCGCCTTGAACGTATTCAGATTTTACGCTGTTCCAAGCAACGCTAGTAGCACCATCGGCGCTCATTCCATCTTCACTAGCGCTCTTAAAAGCCGCCTGAAAAATTTGTTTCGCCCCTTGGGGGAGTTCTTGTGCTTCCGAAGGTAAGGTGTCAAATTGTTGTTCTGGCATAATGACCTCTAATTATTAAACATAATTTTAATCTTATATACAAGAAGCAACTACTTTCCTCTCTCTAAAAGCAAGTCTTAAACCGCACTTTTCTCATTCCCAAGACAGATGTAATATTAGATTTCTTCTGAATGGCGAAGGGAATTGACTTGCCGTTGCTGGTTGCCCCGGATTTGGGTAATTTCTTTTCTGAAACAGTCATTAATCTGATTTCGGCTTTTTCACTTGCGAATTTAGAAAAAGCGATGAACATTAGATAGCCAATTCTGGCAATCATTCGATACAGCCTACTTGATGTCTGCTTGTGAAATGTGTTAGAGAATAAGCGCTATCTGGCATAGTTTTGGGTTTACTATATCAGAGTTTAGCCGATCGCACTCACAAGCAATTCTGACGACTGCGCCGCCGTTGGTTAATTTCATGTCGCGCGGGCACGACTCGGATAGCCCTCAGTTGGCCTTCGTGTTTGAGGCAACTCAAATCCCAGTCAAAAGCCTTGCTGTTGGGGGGGTGCAGGTGTTCTGGCGACTCAGAGCGAGCCATCGGGCGTTTTGAGATAATTTAGTTTCCTGAGAAAGTGTGAGCGGTATGCTACGAGGGGCAAAATTGCCAGCAGCAAGTTAAGGAAAAATAGCGCTCAATAAAATTTAAAACTAACTCCTCTGGCATAGGACTAACCCAAAATTGACGGTGATAAAATCAATAATTTCTGGCTCAAAGCACCTGCTGCCGGGGAAAATTTATAGGAAGAGCCACGCGCTTGTCTCAGAAACCCGGTTGATTCGTATATGTCTCGTTACTCAACCAAAATTTTTCATATCAGCCCGGTTTCTATCCCCCGTACACAAATTTTGATTGAGCTAGTCGGCCGCTCAATCAAATTTCATCCACCACCTGAAATAAAAAGCCATTTTGTCAAATATTCCTAAAGATGAATGGCGAACTTGAAGCATACGTAATAGCTTATAAACTGTTAACGCGACGGTGTAATTAATCAGGGAAAAATTATAGAGGGAACGGGACTAAATTTGCTCCCTTACCTTCATTATTCCGCAGCGAAGGTTAGAAAATTTACACGTTACGCTGTCAATTTGACCCTGCGGTTTTGGCATCACAAGCGATCGCAAGACTCTACGTAAAAGCAAGCATTACCATGAAATCTTCTAAATTGTTGAAAGCTGTTTTAGCAAGCGCTTGTACTTTAGGTTTAGCAACGGTTTCCTTCGCAGTGCCTGCTTCTGCCCAGTCGGGCGGTGCAGGTGGCGGTGCAGGCGGCGGTGCAGGCGGTAGCGTCGGCAGTGGCACAAGCGGTACGACTGGCACAAGCGGTACGACTGGCACGGGCGGTACGACTGGCACAAGCGGTACGACTGATACCACAGGCACCGGTACAAGCGGTACGACTGGTACCGGCACAAGCGGTACAAGCGGTACAAGCGGTACGACTGGCACTGGTACAAGCGGTACAAGCGGTACGACTGGCACTGGCACAAGCGGTACAAGCGGTACGAGTGACACTGGTACAAGCGGTACAAGCGGTACGACTGGCACTGGCACAAGCGGTACAAGCGGTACGACTGGCACAAGCGGTACAAGCGGTACAAGCGGTACGACTGGCACCGGTACAAGCGGTATCACAGGCACGGGTACAACGGGTACAACCGATACGACAGGCACGGGTACAACGGGTACAACCGGTACAACTGGTACGACAGGCAGCGGCACAACGGGTACAACCGGCACCGGCACAACGGGTACAACCGATACAACCGACACTGGCACAACCGGTACAACCGGTACAACCGGTACCACATCGACGCCGGCTGATACTAATTCTGGAGTTTTGAGTGCTCGGCGCGATAGCCCCAACAATTTGGGGTGGCTGGGTGCCTTGGGCGCGTTTGGTTTGATCAACTTGTTTCGGAAAAACAGTACACCCTCCCATCGGTAGTTTCGGGCGATTCCCTACGGGATAGCTTCGCTTGACGTACTTTTGAAAACAACTTAGAGGCTTAGAAATTCATGACTTCACTCAATCGCAAAAGTTTGTTCAAAAAATTGGTAACAGTTGCCGGAATTGCCGGCGTTAGTTCCTTGGTAGCTGTGCCGGGATTCGCAGAATTAAACCGCCACACTAACGGCTTCAACCAGTCGGGCGATCGGGTTCTCGAGCTTGCTGATAACCAAGCCGACGATGCTACTCTTCCTAAATCTCCAAATAGCCCCGCCAACAACACTCCCGGCCGTTCTCCCGACAGTCCAAATACCCCCACCAACAACACTCCCGGCCGTTCTCCCAACAGTCCAAATACCCCCACCAACAACACTCCCGGCCGTTCTCCAAATAGCCCCATCAACAACACTCCCAGCCGTTCTCCCAACACTCCAACAGGTGGCGAAACTTCGCCTAATTCTCTCAGCAGCCAAGACAGAAACTTTGTCATGCAAGCAGGTCAACTTGGTATGCTGGAAGTGGAACTCGGCAGATTGGCAGTGCAGCGCGGTGCTAGTGCTGGTGTGAAACAATACGGGCAAGAAATGGTTGAGGAACACACCCAGGCTAATCAAGAACTGATGCAGGTAGCAATGCAAAAAGGCGTAAAACTGCCAACCGAAATGAGCAGCCAGAACACAGCTTTGATGGAGCGACTTTCGGGACTCTCTGGTACAAGTTTTGATGCTGCTTACAAGCAGGCTATGATCGAGAGCCACAATCAAGCTATTGCTCTGTTTCAGGCTCAATCTCAACAGGGACAAGATCCCGACTTGAAGGCTTGGGCCACCCAGAAGTTGCCGAACCTTCAGGCGCACTTGCAAATGGTTAACCAAATGTTGGCAGATACCAGCCAGCCCAAATAGGAGGTAGAGGAAGTAGAGTACGATTGCCTAAAAGCCAATCGCACTCTACCTTTGCCGATCCGAGAGGGAACAGCAATAGATTCTTTTAAACCCTATAATTTTTGAGAACAATGGAATATTTTCTCCGCAGCTTGTTGGGCAGCAATATTACAGCGACGTGGCTGTTATTAATCGTAGGGTTTTGCTGGATTGCTTACATACCCGGCCGCCTGAGAAATTAAAAATTATCCATTAAAACTTCAAAATTAACTAGCTAGGCGCAAATAAACCTTACCGTTGAACAGACTCAGTTATAGCGTGCCTCAGAGGCTCAGATTTTCTACGATATTTCATGCCATATCTCTGAGGCACCCTACAAATTAGCCTAAATTAATCATTTTTTAACACACAGGCGTACGATCGCCCGATCGCCCAAACAAGCAAATGCGATCGGGCGATCGTATTTAACCGCAGATTTATTCAAACAACACAAAATTAATTAGTCGTCAGTTTCCACAAAAACACTCACAGCCGCCACAGCAATTAGCATTTCATCATTTTTATCATTCAGAGAGGCGATCGCCCTTCCTGCCACAATCATGCCTCCTTGCTCCACAATCAGAGTTTTGCTGCCAAAAGGCAGCACCGCCAACACCTCCTGTTCCCGCACTTGTTCCGGGTAAGGAACAGCCACCTTTACCTCAACAATCATCTGATTGGGGTCAGTCAAACCCGCCACTTCCCAGACGCCTAGGAGAGCATTATGGGCGATCGCATTCCGTACAGCCCTTGCACAGGCTACAGTCGGTTCCTGCCCGTGCTGGTCTACCCCCATCCCCATTTCGATGATGAAACATTTACGTGCCATAGTTGCCCCTTGGTTGATTTTTGTTTGTAGTCGTTAGCGAAGCCCTCGAAGAGGATCGCACTCTTTCCCCAAACAATTATCAACCTAATAGACGGCTTTTGATATTATTTTATCAATCGCTCTAACAACAAAAGAATAATACCAGTCTCAAAAAAATCCAACTGTAAGCAAGCTTCAAACCCTTATCAAATCAGCCATTCTCAATCTCAAATCTCAAATGGTATAACTTATGGTAATATAACCAAATTCAGCTTTCCTAGCGGACTGCCCAACTCATCGCCAGCTTGAATCATGGATAGTTTTCTACCAATTGCCTACTTTCAAAACCAATTTCTCCCCTTTACCGACGCCAAAATTTCCATAGCCACCCACGCACTGCACTACGGAACCGGAGTCTTAGGCGGGTTGCGGGGAATTCCCGACCCCCAAAATGCCGATCGAATATTGCTATTTAGATTAGACCGCCACTGTCAAAGATTAAGTCAAAGTGCCAGCTTCCTTCACTGCGATTTACCCGCCAGCAAAATCCAACAAATAATCATTGATTTTGTCCAGAAAAACCAACCAACAAAATCATTTTATATCCGCCCTTTTATCTACACATCAAGTTTAGGAATTGCCCCGCGACTGCACAACGTAGAAACAGACTTTTTTGTCTACGGATTAGAACTTTCAGACTATTTACCCAAAGAAGGAGTCAACTGTAGAATTAGCTCTTGGTACCGCCAAGAAGACCGCAGTTTGCCCTTAAGAGGTAAAATTAGCGGCGCTTACATCACCTCAGCTTTAGCTAAAACAGAAGCAGTACAATCCGGCTTCGACGAAGCTATTATGATGAATTCTCAGGGAAAAGTCAGCGAAGCTTCAGGGATGAACATATTTGTCGCCAGAAACGGTAAATTAGTTACTCCAGGTTTCGAGCAAGATATTCTCGAAGGAATTACCAGAGACAGCGTTATAACTATCGCTAGAGACTTAGGAATTGAAATCACAGAAAGACCAGTTGATAAATCAGAATTGTTGATTGCAGACGAGATTTTCCTGTGCGGAACCGCAGCCAAAATTACGCCAATTAACCGAGTAGAAAACTATCAATTGCCCCAAAATAGACCCATCACCGAAAAGATTTTGGACAAACTAACCGGGATTATCGAAAATCGCGACAGCAAGTACAAAGACTGGGTATTTCCGATTAATATTAATTAACCGAAAATACCTGCGATCGTAGAAGCAAGTTCACTCGTTACCAGGCTCTACCTGGTAACGCAGATCGGGAGGCTCTGCCTCCACATTTGATGGCAACCATGCGAGGCAGAGCCTCTGGATATCGGTTCCCAGGCAGAGCCTAAGAACCAGTTGTTGTGGAGCAGGCATCTTGCCTGCTTCCTGCTAGGAACTACCCGCACAAAACAGCCGCGTGATGGCGAATGTGCTCCTCCATAAAAGTAGCTATAAAATAATAGCTATGATCGTAACCTTCCTGCATCCTGAAAGTTAGTGGCTGTCCCGCTTTTGCACAAGCCTCGGCGAACACTTCCGGCAACAACTGCCCGTCAGCCAGATACGAATCAGCAGTGCCGCAGTCAATCAGAATCGGGCGGTTGTATTGCGCCTCAAGTACCAATTCGCTAGCATCCCAAGCCCTCCAAAGCTGTTGGTCGCTGCCGAGGTAGTTTGCAAAAGCTTTTTGCCCCCAATGGCAGCGCATTGGGGCGGAAATAGGCGCAAAAGCGGAAACTGAAAGATAGCGAGATCCATTTTTCAAAGCGCAAATTAAAGCCCCGTGTCCGCCCATCGAATGACCGAAAATTCCCTGTTTTTCGGGTATCGCTGGAAAATTTTCGGTGATTAAATTGGGCAATTCATCAACCACATAACTGTACATCCGATAGTGAGAATTCCAAGGTGCGGCTGTCGCATCAACATAAAAACCCGCACCACTTCCTAAATCCCAATCTTCATCTTCGCCAGGAATGCCAGTATTGCGCGGGCTAGTGTCGGGCGCAACCAGCATTAACCCGTATTTTGCCGCAAATTGTTGCGCCCCCGCTTTTGCCATAAAGTTTTCTTCCGTGGAGGTTAAACCTGAGAGAAAATACAAAACTGGTACGGGTTGAGATAAAGCTTGCGGGGGCTGGTAAACAGCGAATTTCATCTCGCTGTTGCAAGCAGAGGATTGATGGCTATAAAAGCCGAGTTTGCCACCGAAACTTTTCTGTTCTTTGTGCTGTTTTAGGGATTCTGATATCATATTAATTCTATTTCATTTGTGAAGGAATTTTTTTTATTAACCGCAGAGGGCGCAGAGGACGCAGAGGCAGAGAGAAAAGAGAAGTTATGTAGGGTGCAGCCGTGTACCTTACGGCTATAGATAGCGCGTAAAACCACTTTTTGTAAGTCCTGTCTTCCTTCTTCCGTCTTCTCTCTTCCTTCTTCGTTCAAAAACTCAAAATGTCAACACTGTGCGAATTACTTCGCCTTTGTGCATTAAATCAAAAGCTTCGTTAATTTGGTCGATGGGCATTACCCGAGATACCAAACTATCAATATCAATTTTACCGTCCATGTACCAATCAACAATCTTAGGAACATCAGTTCGGCCTTTTGCCCCCCCAAAAGCCGTGCCTTTCCAAACGCGGCCAGTTACTAGCTGAAACGGGCGGGTACTAATTTCTTGACCGGCTGCCGCTACCCCGACAATTACGCTCACGCCCCAACCTTTGTGGCAGCATTCTAAAGCTTGGCGCATCACATTAATGTTGCCGATACATTCAAAACTGTAATCAGCTCCACCTTTAGTTAAATCTACCAAATAAGGGACTAAATCGCCTTCCACTTCCCGGGGATTGACAAAGTGAGTCATGCCGAATTTTTCCGCCATCTCTCGCTTGTCGGGATTCAAGTCTACGCCGACAATCATGTTAGCTCCCACCAGGCGAGCCGCTTGAATTACATTCAAACCCACGCCGCCCAAACCGAAAACTACCACATTAGAACCAGGCTCTACTTTCGCAGTATTTATGACAGCGCCGATGCCAGTTGTTACGCCGCAGCCGATCAAACAAACTTTATCAAAAGGAGCATCTTCGCGAATTTTTGCTACTGCAATTTCCGGCAATACTGTATAATTAGCAAAGGTAGAAGTTCCCATGTAATGGTAAAGTTTCTGCCCATCTATAGAAAACCTACTCGTGCCGTCGGGCATCACTCCCTGGCCTTGAGTCACGCGAATTGCTTGACAGAGATTAGTTTTGCGACTCAAACAATATTCGCAGTTGCGGCATTCGGGAATGTAGAGAGGAATTACGCGATCGCCCACTTTGACACTCGTGACTCCCGCCCCAACTTCTGCGACAATCCCGGCTCCCTCGTGGCCTAAGATAGCAGGAAACAAGCCTTCAGGATCGGCACCGGAAAGAGTGTAAGCGTCAGTGTGACAAACACCCGTGGCTTTAATTTCCACCAACACCTCTCCAGCCCTGGGCCCATCTAGATCAACCGTTTCAATGCTCAAAGGTTTGCCGGCACTGCGAGCAACGGCTGCTTTAACTTTCATGCTTTTCCCCTGCGATCGATTTGTCAATTCACCAGTCAATATGTATTCTATTACTTAATGTCAAACTTGGAGCAACTCTATGACAAAATTAATTGTAATTACCGGAGCTAGTCGCGGTCTCGGTCTTGCCATGACCGAAAAGTTTATTGAATTGGGACATACAGTTTTGGGATGCGCCCGTTCTTCAGAAGCGGTGGAAAAACTCAACCAAAAATATAGTGCGCCCCATCATTTTACTTGTTTGGATGTCACCAACGACGAGCAAGTAAAAGCTTGGGCAACAGAAATTTGGGCAAAAAATGAGCCGCCAGATTTGCTAATTAATAATGCAGGTGTAGCTAATCATCTCGCCCCTCTTTGGAATGTCAGTAACGAAGAATTTTCCCAGGTAATTGATGTTAATATTAAAGGTACGGCTAATGTAATTCGTCACTTTGTCCCGGCAATGATTGCTCGGAAAAGCGGCATAATTGTCAACTTTAGTTCGGGTTGGGGAAGGTCAACTTCGCCGGAAGTCGCGCCCTATTGCGCTTCCAAGTGGGCAATAGAAGGACTTACGCGATCGCTCGCTCAAGAATTGCCCGCAGGTATGGCAGCAGTTCCTTTGAATCCGGGGATAATTCACACGGATATGCTCGAAATTTGTTTCGGAGAAGATGCGGCAAGTTACACATCAGTCAAAGCATGGGTGCAAAAAGCAGTTCCTTTTTTACTCAAGTTAAAACCTTCCGATAACGGAATGCCGCTGACTGTTCCTGGATAATACAGCAACCCTGGCAGGATTTACGCACCTCTCTATTTTCTTCTCCTCTGCGCCCTCTGCGCTCTCTGCGGTTCATTAAAAAATTCAAAAATGAAATAAAATTGCTATATTCCCAAATCACAACTCTTTCGCCAAATAGCCATTGTGAACTTGCCGCTAACCTCCCCCTCGCAAACCGAAACCCGCAAAGCAGACCACCTGCGGATTTGCCTCGAAGAAGACGTACAATTTCGCGAAACTACCAGCGGCCTCGAACGCTACCGTTTTGAGCACTGCTGTTTGCCAGAACTCGATCGCACCCAAATCGATTTAACCTCCACATTTCTCGGCAAAAAACTAGCCGTTCCCCTGCTAATTTCCTCGATGACAGGTGGCACAGAATTAGCCCAGACAATCAATTATCGCCTCGCCGATGTCGCTCAAGAATACAAACTAGCAATGGGAGTCGGTTCTCAGCGAATCGTCGTAGAAAATCCTCAACTAGCTCCTACATTTGCCGTCCGTCGCCGCGCTCCCGATATTCTGCTATTTGCCAATATCGGAGCAGTTCAATTAAACTACAATTACGGTTTGGAAGAGTGCCAAAAAATTGTTGATACTTTAGAAGCAGACGCACTAATTTTGCACCTCAATCCGCTGCAAGAGTGCGTTCAAACCGAAGGCGATACTAACTTTAAAGGACTGCTAGATAAAATTGCCAAATTGTGCGATAAATTACCAGTACCAGTTATTGCTAAAGAAGTCGGCAACGGTATTTCAGGAAAGATGGCAAAGAAATTGCTCGCCGCTGGGGTAGGTGCGATCGACATTGCCGGAGCAGGAGGCACTTCTTGGGCCAAAATAGAAGGAGAGCGAGCTAAAGATAGCAAGCAGCGCAGGTTGGGCGCAACCTTTGCCGACTGGGGAATACCGACAGCCGAGTGCATTGTCAGCACCCGCGCCGTAGCGCCGGATGTTCCTCTGATTGCCTCTGGAGGCTTGCAGAATGGATTGGATGCAGCGAAGGCTCTCGCTCTTGGCGCGGATATTGCGGGACTGGCGCGGCCGTTTCTGCAAGCGGCAGCGGAATCGGAATCAGCCGCAGCCCTCCTAGCTGAGGTTTTAATTGCAGAAATCGCTACCGTGATGTTCTGTACGGGCTGCGCTAATTTGGATGAGCTAAAACATTCTGGGGTTTTGGAAAGGTTAAGATAAAAGTGAGTCAGCAGTCAAAAGTCATTAGTCAGCAGTCAAAAGTCATTAGCTAATAACTAACGACAGCGGATAATTGCTAAATCCTAGTTGCAGGAATTACCAATAAAATTGTTTTCGCGCTTCATCGGAATAATATTTTTCCGAGTGCAGTGCGAGCCTCCCGCTCACACGCTCGGTATCATTCCGCTTTCACCCGATTTGCTCTCACTAATAACTAATGACTAATGACTAATAACTAATCACTAATTACCAATTATCTAATGAAAGATTTCCTAAAATATACCTGTGCAAGTTTACTGGGAACCTTCCTAGGACTGCTGCTGCTGGGCAGCATCGGATTGGGAGGACTGGTAGTGCTAATTGCTATGGCGGCATCGTCGTCCAAAGATTCGGGCCCGCAAGTTAAAGATAAGTCGGTATTGGTATTAGACCTTTCTTTAAATATCACCGACAGCAAACCGAGCCGTAGCACTGGCGCGGCGATTGAAGAAGTGCTTTCGGACGATTCCGGCGATACAGTGACGCTGCGGACTGTTTTAGACACGATCGAATCGGCTAAAAAAGACCCGAAAATAGTTGGCCTTTATCTCCAAGGTAGCTCAAATTCGAGCAGCAGCGGGTTTGCCAATCTCAAAGAAGTTCGATCGGCCTTGCAGCGTTTTCGAGATGCCAAAAAACCCATTTTTGCTTACCAGATGGACTGGAATGAGCGAGATTATTACCTCGGTTCCGTTGCTAATACAATAGCAGTCAATCCTTACGGCGCTTTGGAAATCAACGGTTTTAGCAGTCAGGCAATGTTTTTCACCGGTGCTTTGGAGAAATACGGCGTGGGAGTGCAAGTGACTCGCGTCGGGAAATACAAGTCAGCCGTTGAGCCGTTTTTGCTCACAAAAATGAGTCCCGAAAATCGCCAGCAAACTCAAAAGTTGCTCGGAGATATGTGGGGAGAATACCTGCAAACTGTCGCCCCGAGTCGCAAAGTGACTGTTCCGCAACTGCAAGCGCTTGCAGATAATGGCGGAACTTTGATGGCTGACGAAGCTCTAAAAAGCAAGTTAGTTGATAAAGTTGTATACTTTGACGAAATATCGACTGAACTTAAAAAACTCACAGGAATCGATGGCGAAAACAAATCTTTCAAACAAATTAGTTTGAAAAATTACGCAAGAGTTGCTGAGAATAAAAACTCAACTCGCGCTAACAATAAAAACCAAATTGCTATACTTTACGCCGAGGGAGAGATTGTAGACGGCGAAGGGGGCCCGACTCAAGTAGGAGGCGATCGCATCGCTCAAGAAATGCGGAAAATTAGAGAAGATAACGACGTAAAAGCAGTGGTTTTGCGCGTCAACAGTCCAGGAGGCAGCGCGACGGCGGCCGAAGTCATTGGGCGCGAAGTTATGCTGACGGGCAAAAAGAAACCCGTTATCGTTTCGATGGGCAATTTAGCTGCTTCCGGCGGCTATTGGATTTCGATGGGTTCCAGCCGCATTTTTGCCGAACCCAATACGATTACCGGTTCGATCGGCGTTTTTGGAATGCTGTTTAACGCCGAAAAGTTGGCTGCTAACAACGGCCTGACTTGGGACGTTGTGAAAACCGCCCGCTTTGCGGATACTAACACGGTTTCCCGTCCCAAAAATCCTCAAGAATTGGCGAATATTCAGAGGATAGTCGATCGCATTTACGATCGATTTATTACTAAAGTCGCCGACTCCCGCAAACTGCCGAAAAACAAGGTACAAGAAATTGCTCAAGGCAGGGTGTGGTCTGGTACGGCCGCGAAACAGTTGGGTTTAGTCGATGAAATTGGCGGTCTTGAAGATGCTGTCAGAGAGGCGGCGAAGCAAGCTAAACTCGGCGACGATTGGAAGTTAGAAGAATATCCAAAACGCCGCACTTTGGAGGAGCGAATTTTGGAAAAAATTTCAGGCGTTCACGTTTTGAAACCAGCCGCCAAACTCGACCCGCTAACGGCCGAATTTAAGAAAATGCAAGATGAATTGGCTGTGATCAAGTCGATGAACGACCCGCAGGGGGTTTATGTTCGCTTGCCTTTCAATTTGCGGATTGATTAATTAATACCAACTCCGGGATTTTTACCCCTTTATTCTTCAGTCCCCTCTGTTCGGACGAAAGTTTTGCTCTTGAACCGTTGCAAGCGCTGAGTCCGATCGGGGTTTTTAACGCGGATTTGGTAAAAGTAGGGTGACGCATCCTACCAACAACTGAAAAACCCGGTTTCTTCAAGAAACCGGGTTTATGAATACCCTAAAAGTCGATCTACTGGGAATTGGCAATATTTATTATGCTGCACGCTGAGTTAACAATCCCCAGATGAAAAGTAGAACGATCGCACCTACAACTGCAAAAGCTATGCTGGGTAGAGTCAATGCTCCGAAGGATGCTCCCCCGCTCGTCCCCAGTAAGACTTGACCTAGATAACCTCCCACTAGGGCGCCCAAAATTCCTAAACCTGTTGTTGCCAGAAAGCCACCGCCTTGAGTTCCCGGGTAAATGGCTTTGGCGATCGCACCGGCAATCAGTCCTAAAACGATCCAAGCAATAATTCCCATTTCTCTTTCTCCTGAATACTTAAACTTTTCTCGTGCCTTGTCTTATGTTCTTAGAATAACAACCGCTATCGAGCCTTTACCTCTACCGTAGGGAGGAACCGAAAGTGGTAGGATTTCTCATCAATCGTCCCAGTTTGAGGCTTTTTAATATCTCAAAAGAGTTAACCCACTTTTTCTACGGAATAAAGGTACTTATGCTCAAACCAAAAGGGAAATATGAGAATCTTTTCTGGGACTGTTTGTGTTTTACTGGTAAAAAAATTACAATAATTTTGTGAAACGAGGAAAGTTTGCGCCCGATGGATCTGACTCTGTGCATGATTGTGAAGAATGAAGAGGCAACACTGTCGCGGACTTTGGACAGCGTTAAGGGTGTTGTTGACGAAATGGTGGTAGTGGATACGGGATCGGGCGATCGCACCCGTGAAATTGCCCGAGAATGCGGGGCGAGGGTTTATGAGTTTGAATGGTGCGACGACTTCGCAGCGGCGCGCAATGAGTGTCTGAAGCACGCGCAGGGCGACTGGATTTTGGTGTTGGATGCCGATGAGGTTTTGGTACCGGAGATTCAACCTCAAATAAAGCAGGCAATTGCGAGCGATCGGCTGCTGCTAATCAATCTCATCCGTCAAGAAATCGGTGCCTCTCAATCTCCCTATTCCCTAGTGTCGCGCTTGTTTCGCAATCGCCTCGATATCCGCTTTTCTCGCCCTTACCACGCCATGGTAGACGACAGCGTGGCTGAGATTTTGCAGAGGGAACCAAAATGGAAAATAGCTTCTCTCCCCGATGTGGCGATTTGGCACTCTGGTTATCAAAAAGATGCGATCGCCGCAAAAAGTAAATTCCAAAAAGCTCAAGCAGCAATGGAACGCTATATAGCTTATTATCCAAACGATGCTTATGCTTGTAGCAAATTAGGCGCTTTGTATGTAGAAACCGGGCAAATTGGACGCGGAATTAATCTATTAACCAGGGGCTTGACTGCTGCGGCCATTGATGATTCTATTCTTTACGAACTCAACTATCATTTGGGAATTGCTTATCGCCAGCAGCAGCAGTTTGCCAAAGCAAAAGAACACTATCAAGCCGCAATTAATACAAATGTGTTCCCGCCCCTCAAGTTGGGTGCTTACAATAATTTGGGCAATTTGCTCAAAGAGGAAGGAGATTTGAAATCTGCTGAAAAAGCTTACAAAGCAGCTTTAAAAATTGACCCCAATTTTGCAGCAGGTCACTACAATTTAGGACTGACGCTGAAGGCAGCCGGAAATTTAGCCCATGCGATCGCCTATTACCGACAAGCGATAAAAATCGATCCCGAACACGCGGAAGCTCATCAAAACTTGGCAGTAGCCTTGCTGAAAATTGGCAAAATGCCAGAGAGTTTAGCAGAATTCAAAAGAGCGATCGCCCTTCACGAACAGCGCCGCCCATTTGAAGCAGAACGCCTGCGCCGGGGACTACAAGAAATGGGTTTAATGTAACTGAAATTATGGCTTTTATGGGCGGGCAGGATGCCCACCCTACAATCAAATTCTCGGATTGTGGAACAGGCATCTTGCCTGTTCATTAAAAATATTCCAAGATAGGAGATGCAACCAGCAAAATCAAGCAATTATCTCTACTTTGCCGCTATCCAAATCGTAGCGGCCCCCAACAACTTTAAGCTTGCCAGCTTTGAGTGCTTCCGCTAAAATAGGCGATGAGGATTGTAACTTATTTACATTCATTTTCACATTAGCTCTGACTGCGTTATCCCACGCATCGCCTGTTTGACCATTGGTGGAATCAACTGCCGGTTTAATCGCCGCCACCAAAGTGCTAATGTGACCCGGCACAGCTTTGCCATCTAAAGCTGCTTTGACAGCACCGCAGCGTTCGTGACCCAGAATTACTAATAGTGGTACGCCTAATTCTAAGGCCGCATATTCTATATTTCCGAGAACCACATCGTCGAGAAAATTGCCAGCTACTCGGATATCAAATAAATCCCCCAATCCTTGGTCGAAAATAATTTCGGGAGCAACGCGCGAATCAGAACAAGCCAGGATGGTTGCAAACGGATGTTGACCCTGTGCTACTTCTACAATTCGCGATCGAGCTTGGTCGGGAAATGTCCGTTTTTGCTCAATGTAGCGTTGATTCCCCTCCATCAATTTCTGAAGAGCACTGTTAGGAGTAAGCTCAGAGATTGCCTCGGCCTTTGCTGCTTCGGCTTGTAAAAACGCAGGTGCCAAGCTTGCCGCCAGCATCCCTGCACCAGCCTTCAACATTAAATTACGTCTCGAAATCATGCCTCTACTTCCGCTTTCAGTCATTGCTTATAACTCGGTTCAATTGTTTAATTTTTTCTATTTTATAGCATAATATCTACCACAAGCTTAGCCCGAATTATTTGATTTTTCTTTACACGCCGCTCCGACCAAATGTAAACTTCAAAAAAGTGGCCAATTTTTATTTACTTGATATTTTATTTCACCCTGTTAACTGCGGTCATCCTTCTGTCGGCAGGGGATGCTAGAATGTATCTAAAACGACAATTATTTATCAATGGCTCGAAATGTCCTACGTCGCCAGCATTCATATCTATCCGGTCAAGTCCCTTGACGGCATAGCAGTCAGTCAAGCAACTATTCTAGCCAGCGGAGCTCTAGAAGGCGATCGCTCTTTTGCAATCTGCGATGCAGCCGGAGAATTTGTTAACACTAAGCGCAACAGCGGAGTCTGTTTTCTACGCTTATCCTTTGACATCAAAAAGAGAATTGCCGGCCTGAAAATACAAGACACCGAACAAGAATTTTTTTTTCATGTAGATAGAGAACGCCCGGGAATAGAATCTTGGTTGAGCAACTACTTCGGTTTCCCCGTCAAGTTAATTGAAAACTTGCTGACAGGTTTTCCCGACAATACCGCTGCACCAGGGCCAAGCATTATCAGTACCGAAACAATTGCCGAAGTTGCATCTTGGTTTCCGAGAGTTTGCGTTAACGAGATGCGCCATCGCTTGCGAGCTAATATTGAAATAGGAGATGTCCCGGCTTTTTGGGAAGACCAACTTTTCTCACAAGCCGATGAAATTGTTAGGTTTAAAATAGGGACAGTAATATTTGAAGCTATTAATCCGGGTCAGCCATATATCCTATCTACGCGAAATTATGGGGCGAAACCAGGCGATCCCAATTTTAAAAATATACTAACAGCCAAGCAGAAGGAAATCATGCCTGACTTGGTAAAAAAAGGGCATTTAAATCACTTTAGTCGGCTGATTGTTAACACACGAGTCGCACCTCACGCAGCAGAAAAAATATTACACATAGGAGACGAAGTTCACATTCTCAGCGCCCGCAACTCTCTACTGAATACCCTTTCTGATTAGTTGTAGGGTACGAATCCGATCAAGCAGGCGGCAACTCCAAAGTAAGTTGACCCAAAACACCAGTTCTAAAATCGTTTAACATCTGCCGCGCGGTTCGTTCGACATCTCCTTTATACCTGTCTTTTGCTACCTCGTGCAAATAATCTTCACCATTACTAGAAGCTGGATCTAATTTATACCTGGATTTGAAACCAGATATTGATATCAAAGTCTCATCCGCCGCTTGCAGCCCCCGGAGCAAATCTACCATCGCTGCTGCTACTACCTGATTGTCGTAAGCTGCTTCACCAATATCTTCGCAAATAGCTAATTTTATGGCATTTTCTTGATTGTTAATTCGGGTTGGGATCACTCCGGGGGCGTCTAATAATTCAATTTCGTCAGAAATGCGAATCCATCGGAGCGATTTAGTTACTCCAGCTCTGCGAGCACTATCTACCACTCTCCGCCCTAACAGCCGATTAATTAAAGCAGATTTTCCGACATTGGGAAATCCCATTACCACTGCGCGGACTGGACGGGGCAGCATACCTCGATCGAACCTTCTTTGATTTAGCTGCACCCCAGCATTCTGCACTGCATCCGCCACAGCGTCTACTCCGTGACCGTGCTCGGCATTGGTAAAATACGCAGTTTCCCCCTGGGCCTCAAACCATGTTTCCCACGCCTCGCGCGATCGAGGCGTAATCATATCCATGCGGTTGATGACCAAGACTCGCGCCTTGCCGCCCACCCAGCTCGGCATTTGGGGGTGAAAAGTAGCCAATGGAATGCGGGCATCTCGGACTTCGAGTACCACATCTACCCGCTTTAGCTGTTCTTTTAATGCCCGTTCCGCTTTGGCAATGTGACCGGGATACCAGTGAATTTTCATAATATGAAGGAAGAAGGAAGAAGGAAGAAGGAAGAAGGATGAGTGTAAGGAAAGAGAGAATCACAAAGGAAGGAACTAGGGAGGCAATCAGGAAGTAAGGAATCAAGAAGTAAGGAGGGAAGAGGGAAGAGGCAAGAGGGAAGAGGGAAAAGAAAAAATGAAAAAGGGAAAATGAAAAAGTAAGCTGTTAGGTATCTAACTTACACTGCTGAAATTAAGTAAAAAGAAAGAGTTTTCTTTCTGGCTTCTTCCTTATTTCGTCTTCCTTCTTCCCTCTTCCTTCTTCCTTCTTCCCTCTTCCTTCTTCCTTCTTCCTTCTTCCTTCTTCCTTCTTCCTTCCTTAAGGCACAATCAAAACTGCACAAGGAGACAGATTGATCACCCGATTGGTAACGCTGTCAAACGCCCCCTCATCGGTTAAACCCATCCCCCGACAGCCCATCACAATCAAATCGGCCCCAATTTCGTCAGCCACATCGCAAATCGTGAAAGCAGGTTTGCCTTCCCGTTCGATGATTTCAGCTTCAATTCCCTGCTGGGAAAACATCGATTGGGCCTCAGAAAGAAGTTTGGCGACGGCTTCGGGGGAAGTCATCACCTCTCGCGCCGGGGCGCCGGCCTCCTCGGCTGGGGGCTCGACTACCGAGAGAATAACTAAGCGAGAGGCGTAGGTTTTCACGATATTGACCACCTTTTCGGCAGCTTCGCGGGCTTCTCGGCTTTGATCTACAGGAAATAAGACAGTCTTGAACATACTGCGCATCTCCGGGACGCGGACTCCGATAAAATGTTTACGTTGAGCCAATCAGTGCCGTTTGTTTCATCTTCCGTTTTTTGTACGGACGCGGTTGAATGCGTCCGAGGCCCAAGTGCAAGTGACCAGTGCCGCCATTTCAACGGAATTCCACAAAAACACACATATTAGGAGGTTAATCCTGTGACAAAAAAAACTGTAGCAAATTTATCGGCATCGGACTTATCGGGCAAACGGGTACTGGTGCGGGCGGACTTTAACGTGCCGCTCGACAACGGCAATATCACCGATGATACTCGCATCCGGGCGGCTCTGCCGACAATTCAAGATTTAGCGTCCAAAGGCGCTAAGGTCATTTTGTGCAGCCACTTCGGCCGTCCCAAGGGTGTGACGGAGAAGTTGCGCTTGACACCGGTTGCTAAACGGCTGTCGGAATTGTTGGGTAAAGAAGTCAAAAAGACTGATGACTGCATCGGCGATGAAGTCGCTGCTACAGTCGCCGCGATGCAAGATGGCGATGTGGTTTTGCTAGAAAATGTGCGCTTCTACCCAGAGGAGGAAGCCAACGACCCGGAATTTGCTAAGAATTTAGCCTCTGTGGCCGATTTGTATGTCAACGATGCTTTTGGTACGGCTCACCGGGCTCACGCTTCTACAGAGGGCGTTACTAAGTATCTGAGTCCTTCTGTGGCTGGGTTTTTGATGGAGAAGGAACTGCAATATCTCGGCAGTGCGATCGACAATCCTCAGCGTCCTTTAGCGGCTATTATCGGCGGTTCTAAGGTTTCCAGCAAGATTGGAGTCATTGAAAAACTGCTCGAAAAGTGCGACAAACTGCTGTTGGGCGGTGGCATGGTTTTCACGTTCTACAAAGCTCGCGGTTTGAGCGTTGGCAAGTCTTTGGTGGAAGAGGACAAGCTGGAATTGGCTAAGTCTTTGGAAGCTAAGGCGAAGGAACGGGGAGTTACTTTTCTGTTACCTACTGATGTGGTAGTTGCTGACAAGTTTGCTGCTGATGCTAACACTCAAACTGTCTCAGTTGAAAGCATCCCCGACGGTTGGATGGGTTTGGATATTGGCCCCGATTCTGTGAAAACTTTCCAAGATGCTTTGGCCGATTGCAAAACTGTAATCTGGAACGGGCCGATGGGCGTGTTTGAGATGGAGAAGTTTGCTGTGGGAACTGAAGGAATCGCTCATTCTTTGGCTGGACTTACTAAAACTGGTACTACCACAATTATCGGTGGTGGTGACTCGGTGGCGGCTGTGGAACAGTTGAATTTAGGTGAACAAATGAGCCACATTTCTACTGGTGGCGGTGCTAGTTTGGAGCTGCTCGAAGGTAAGGAATTGCCTGGTGTTGCTGCTTTAGATGAAGCTTAATTAAGTTAAGTAGGGCGGGCTTTGCCCGCCTTGCTGGAAGCAGGTCTAAATCCTGGGCTGCGAATCATGTTTTTGAAGATTTACCGCAGAGGGCGCAGAGAATGCAGAGCAAGAGAAAAGAGAGAAGGATAAAGGATATCGGTTTAAAGTCTACAGTTTGCTAGTATAATTTGTTTGAAGTAGCAGTGAGGTTTGTTTGTGAAACTTAAACTCTTGGCAACTGTAACGGCCTGTTTAGCTTTGTTTGGGCTGCCAGATCCCGTTAAAGCTCAAAATCCAGATCATGTTAGGCAATTGCTGGAAAGTAAAGAGTGCGAGGGCTGTGACTTGAGAAATGCTGATTTGTTCAAGGCTAGCTTGTACAGAGCTAATTTAAGAGGAGCGGATTTAAGCGGAGCAAATCTCTATGAAGCTAATTTGCTAGAAGCGGATTTAAGTGATGCTAATTTGGCAAATGCTAACTTAGTTAATGCCGAGATGTACGGTGCTGAATTGAAGGGGGCTAATCTGCGAAATGCGGATTTGTCTAATGCTTTTTTGGGGCGAGCGAATCTGACGAGTGCGGATTTGGGCGGTGCTAAACTTTTTAATGCGAATCTGGGGGAAGCTTATCTGCTGCAAGCTAATTTGTCGAATGCCGATTTGAGGCGATCGCTGTTGTTTAGAGTTAATTTGCATCGTGCAAATTTAAGCGGAGCCGATATGTCTTTCGCCGATGTGCGCGATACTAATTTGCAGAATGCTATTTTGTCAAATACTAGACTTCCTGGGGCTCAATTGACGGGGACAAATATTGATGCGGCGAATAACGTGCGGCAGGCTGATTTGCAACGTGCCAACTTGCGAGGTACGAATTTGGGGTCAGGGGTTTGCGTGATAACTAATTTTCCTTATTGTGTTTTCAATGTGGAATAATCTGCTTGCTGAGTGCGTCAGCCTCCATTTTTTTTGCAGCTACGGGGCTTTTTGATGCCGCCCAAAAACGGATAGAAGCCCCCGACTTTAGCCGTGGAAAGATCAAAATTTTAGACTAAAGTTCCAGCTCCCAGATGAATCTCTAGAGTAAATCTAAAATCTAAAATCTAAAATCTAAAATCTAAAATCCACTGACTGGCTGGCGCACCCTATGTTGATCTCCGAGCTAAGTTTGAGGTGGTTTGTATCCTCTTTCTAGGGCAAATCTCACAAGCTGGGCACGATTTTCTAACTGTAATTTACTGAAAATACTGCCTAAATGAGCTTGCACAGTCCGGGGGCTAATAAACAGCCGATCGCTAATTTGTTTGTTAGTATAACCCTGGATTACTTCCCAAAAAACTCTTTCCTCGGCTGGTGTTAAAGGCAAAGGTGCAGGTGCTGGCAATACTGCCACCACTTGTGGTTCCACCGCCCTGCTAGAAGTTTGAAGCAGTCGGACAATCTCGGCGTGAATGCGGTGAGAGCGCTCTAACTGCGCTTTTACCTTAGCTAAGATTTCTTCAGACTGAAAAGGTTTTACCAAATAATCGTCAGCTCCGATCGAATGACCTTCAACTTTTGACTCCAACTCGCCTTGACCCGACAAAAATATAAAGGGGACTAACTGTCCCAAACGGGTAGTTCGCAAACGGCGACAAAACTCAAACCCGTCCATTTCCGGCATCATGACATCTGAAATTACCAAATCTGGGGGGGCATTTTCAAAAATCGAGAGCGCCTCAACCCCTGAATTAGCGCATTCCACCCGATATCCTTGACTTTCCAGGTACATTGCTAAGACTGTTTGACAGTCTGCTTCGTCGTCAACCACTAATATTCTTTCCATGACAGGCTTGCACCAATTCCAGTTGGACAGTTCTTGAAACTGCCAGTCCCAAAGTAGGAACTTAAATGAGTTTACCTGCTGCCACTTAATAAAGGCTCGCAATTTCAAGACGCCACAATTTCTCAAATAGTCCAATTAGGGGCGCCGATCGCATAAAAGGGGAAGCAGTAGAGGAATATAGGGAACAATCTCCTTCTTTGATTCGCCGATCATCAAAAGCTACAACTTTTTATGAGGTAGCGTCAACTTTTATGCAGAAAATAGAAGGTAAAAGAAAGAATTTTATCCTATTATACAGAAATCTTGGTGACACTTACACTATTCCTAGACCCGACATTGAAAGGTTTTTAGATTTTTCGGGTTCGGACACAGGTACAAAAGGGACAACGCCAGCAGGTCCTGCTGCTGGGGACGGCGCGAACAAACTCGGGCCGGCAACCAACATACTTTCAATTATCGCTGCTGGTTCGGGGCGGCTGAACAGATAGCCCTGCATGATATCACACTGATGTTGTTTCAAAAAATCTAGTTCTGCTTCTGTTTCCACTCCCTCAGCAATTACAGTCATATTCAAACTGTGACCCAGTAAAATTACTGCTGTAGTAATAGCAGCATTTTGAGTATCTTCGTTGGCATTACGGACGAAAATTCGATCGATCTTTAAACTGTCAAAAGCAAATTGCTTGAGATATCCTAAAGTAGCGTAACCGGTGCCGAAGTCGTCAATAGCAATCCGAATTCCTAGAGCTTTAAGTTCGTTTAAAGTAGCGCCTGCTACTGTCGCATTTTCCACCAAAGCGCTTTCGGTCATTTCTAATTCTAAATTAGCAGGATCTAAACCTGTAGTTTCCAATATTTGCACGATTCGCGCCTTGAGTTCCGGGTCTGACAACTGTCGCGCAGACAAATTTACTGATATTGTAAAGGGCGAAAACCCTGCAGCCACCCAACTAGCGGCTTGAGCGCAAGCTGAAAGCAGTACCCACTCCCCAATCTGAATAATTAAACCTGTTTCTTCTGCTAAGGGAATAAATTCGACGGGAGAAATTATACCTCGATCGGGATTTTGCCAGCGCACTAAAGCTTCAGCGCCGATAACTTGGCCGGTAGCAATATTCACTTGTGGCTGATAGTATACCTGAAACTCACCTTGTGCCAAAGCGTGGCGCAGCAAAGCTTCGAGAGCAAACTTTTCAGGAGAGAGAGTCGTAACCTTGGTGGAGTCGTTAACTAAATCTTTGAGTCTGGCTTCTGCTTGGTGAAGCGCGACTGTCAGCGGTTGAGTAATAGTTTGCCGTTTCAAGACGCGAGAAGCAATGGCTCCCAGCAATTCAGCCTTGGTAAACGGTTTTGTCAGGTAATCGTCTGCCCCCAAATCCATCCCCCGACGAAAATCGGTTTTATCACTTTGAGCCGTGAGGAAAATAAATGGAATTGTTGCAGCTAGCGAGTTTTGCCGCAGAGTCCGCAACACGTCATAACCGTCGAGTTCCGGCATCTGCACATCGCACAAAATTAAATCGGGTATCTCCGAAAGTGCCATCTGCACCCCAGCTCGACCGTTTTCAGCCGCAATGACCCGGTAGCTGTGAGATTCCAGGAGTTGCAGAAGAGTTTCCCGGATTAATTCGTCGTCTTCAATCACCAAAATTTTGAGCATGATACTTAGATAACAGATGGCACTATATATCTGAACCTGACTAACTCTAGCATACTCAAACTAGCAAATTAATACTTCAGCTAATTAGCCAATAAATGATAAGCCAAATGGCTGAATATTTCACCTCGGTTCTTAAGTCACAATCAAATAACTGCCCAAATAGGGAAGATTTCGATCTTTTTCAAGAGCAGAAAACTGTTGCGCCCGAATCGTTGAATAAACTTTTATTACAAAATAGCCGAGATTTCTCATAAAAAAAATTTCAGCTAACAGTTTAAGTGCGCGGATGCCGGAAATTAATCCGGCAATCACTTATATGATTTCCGGTTAATTATTCATAATTAGTCTGTATTTGTACTGACAACTATAGTCTTATCTCAATGGATGAATCAGGAGGCAGAGTCCTGAGCGCGCCCAAAAAAGGATACTTGCTTTCAGACAACAGTCGTGGAGAGATAAAAATTTTAGATTAAGGTTCAACCTGCCAGATTCATCTGTGAAGTGAATCTAAAATCTCAACTCTCAAATCGACTAACGGAGAACTTAATTATGCTTCTCTAACCGGAAATCATATTATCCACGACCTTAATTCACAGGCTTAGTGGAATTCGCGCAAAACTTTTCATCTACAATTGCAGAATTGATAGTGACAGCGTGCATGGATGATGACGGAATTATCCGGTCTTGCGGAACTACCACGGTCTTTTTACAAACCAGCTCGCTACTGCCTACAGAGGCAAAGTTCCAAGCATAAAATTCGGGAGTGCTGACTGTCGCATTGGCCGGATGTAAACCTAGTGCAGTCACTAATACTAACCCAAAAGTCACTAAAGCTACGATCGCGAATCTCAGCATATTCTTTGTTTGAACCCGACAACTTGTCTGATTGGTATTACCTTATTATTGCCTGGGTGGATAGAGAGCGTCAATAGCAGTTATTCCGCCGTCAGGTTCAACTCGTAAGCGATCGGCTCAGATGCTTGAGAAACTACCACGAATTCATAATAACCAGCATCATCCAGCAATCCAGACCAACTAAGCCCCTCTGCATCTTCCAGCAAAGCTCGCGCGCCCTTTGTCCGCCCCGGAGTATAAATTGACAGTAGGGTAGATTTGCGCGGTGCTTGCAAATTCACGCGCAAAGTTTGATTTTGAGCGAACCTGGCAATGTAAGCTTTCCCTTCTCCGGGTTTGAGATTGCCTGTGAGGCGTTTGCTGTTCGATAGGCGGTCAAATTCAACGCTTTCGATAGTTGCTCCAGCTTGTAAGGCTTCGAGTTCGTCGGCGGTAATGGCTTGCCAAATTTGTCCGATCGGCAAACCAATGAGATTGCGATCGCGCCGCTGTTGTGGAAACCAATAAAAGAACCTAGCATCAGCCAAATCGTAGAGAGCCCGACTGCTCAAATTCAGGTTGTTAACCTCACTTTTCCAGCGATCGATATCTGTGGTGTCGTAAGTGCCCAACCGCGCTCTAGCGTCGCTGCTGAGATTTTCCAGCTTGTCGAGCAACTCGTCGCCGATTTTCTGCCACCTTTCGCGCCACTGGCGATCTTCCTCGCCTTCTTTTAACAATCGTCCCCCCAATTCCGGGTATTTGGCATAGAAAGTCTCGTCCACAAGGTTGACGTAACCGTTATAGAATCGATCGTCAATTTTGAGCTTTACAAAGCGATCTTGCAAAGCATCTTCTTGCTGCTGCTTCGGGTTTGGAGGCTGGGGAACTTTCTGCACTTTTGATTGTAGATTTAACAAAGAATTGCCCGCCAACCAGCCAACTCCCCCCATACTTGAGAGCACCGCCACCACGAACAAAACCATTTTCCAAGCAGGCATTTTTTGCTGATTGCCAATAGCAGCAACTCGCACCGGAGTTCCCGGCAGTTTTGGCGTGGGGGCGGGCACGGGTATAGGCGAGAAATCCGGCGGCTGCGTGATCCCAAAATCCGGGGCTGGTGGCAAAGGTGGCTGTAAAGGCGGATTGCCGGAGAGAGCAAGCATTACCTCGCGAGCTGAGGAGTAACGCTGGCTCGGCTGTTGAGCAAGCATTTTATCCAGCACCATGGACAAATTCGGAGACAGAGAACATTCCGCCCGCCAGTTCCAATTCAGCGTTTGGCTGTCGAGCAACTGATGCGGTTCCTTCCCAGTCAGCAACACCAAAACCGTGGCCGCCAGAGCGTACAAATCGCTGTGGGGAGAGACAATGCCCATCTGCATCTGTTCGACGGGAGCGTAGCCGAGCTTGCCGATGCGAGTCGCGGGGCCGGGAGCGCCGTTAGCCTCAGCGAAAAGAGACTCTACGGTGGCGGCGACTTGTTTTACTCCGCCGAAGTCGATGAGCACTGGCATTCCGTCAGAACTCCGCAGAATCAGGTTGTCGGGGGAGATGTCGCGGTGAAGCACTCCCAAAGAGTGAATGTATTCGAGCACTGGCAAAATCTGGAGCAGCAGTTGATTGATTTCTGCTTCTATGAACCGCAAACCCTGACGCTTGCGAGCGTCGAGCAGGAAGCGGTAGGTTTGGCCGGGCACGTAGTCTTGGACGAGAAATAGGTAGCCTCGATCGCTGATACTGACGCGGAAGAGTTCGCGAAAGCGGGGGATTTGATTGTGTTGCAGCTTGTAGAGCACTCCTGCTTCCCGCTCGAACAGTTCCTCTGATTTTTGTAAAGCGTAACTTCCATGTACTTGGGGCGCAAATTCTTTTAAAACGCAGGGTTCGTTAAATCGGTGGGCATCTTCAGCGAGGTAGGTGCGCCCGAAGCCTCCGTGTCCCAATTCGCGGACGATGCGGTAGTGGTTGTTGAGAGTTATGCCGGGGTAGATGGGATTGTTCATTGGAACTTGCTGCGTCGGATTTTCACGCTTGACTGAGACTAGGAGTTTTGGGCGATCGCTGAATTAATCTTGACATAGTGTGTCAGTGTTTATTAGTCGATCGGCAGCTTGGCTATCCCCTGTGGTTATTGTGAAAACAGCGGTTTCGTGCTATTGAAGTTTATCCACTGCGCCATATTTTCGATGGATCTCAAAATGTGTTCAAATTTTTAGTGTCCAGCCCAATGTGCGATCGGGCGTTAGCGCTACTAATTGAATCTTGAGCGATCGAGGTGCAAAATACGCATTTTAAGGAGCAAATCATGCAGCCAGAACAGCGTCAGCGAGCAATTGGGGGGTTTGAAGAGTTTTTGAGGGCGCCGCTTGAGGAACGATTGCAACACCAGCAGAGTCGAGTTGCCGAATCCGGGGCGATCGCGCTTTTTCAAAAAGTCGCGGCCACAGTACCAGCTTACCAGACTTTCCTAGCTGCACTTAACATCAATCCCGCTTCAATTCAAACCTTTGAAGACTTTCAAAAATTACCGCTAATTACCAAAGAGAATTATTTACGCTGTCACCCGCTACCTCAGTTGTGTTACGAGGGGAAATTAGAAACTTGCGATTTCATTGCTGTTTCATCTGGTTCGACAGGAAGCCCGACATTTTGGCCGCGTTTTATCAGTGACGAGTTGCAAATAGCTGCTCGTTTTGAACAAATATTTCACGACAGTTTTTACGCGGACAATCGCTCAACTTTAGCTGTGATTTGCTTTGCGTTGGGAACTTGGGTAGGCGGAATGTACACGGCAAATTGCTGCCGCTATCTAGCGAGTAAGGGCTATCCAGTTACAGTTGTGACGCCCGGGAATAATAAGACTGAAATATTCCGAGTTGTGCAGGAACTTGGGGAGCATTTTGAGCAAGTAGTTTTGTTGGGATATCCGCCATTTATCAAGGATGTGATTGATAGCGGAATTGCTGGGGGTGTGGAGTGGCAAAAATATCGAATTAAGATGGTGTTTGCCGGGGAAGTGTTTAGCGAAGAATGGCGGAGTTTGGTGAGCGATCGCACTAATTCTGACAATCTATATTACAACTCTGCGAGCCTTTACGGTACTGCGGATGCGGGCGTTTTGGGCAACGAGACACCGCTGAGCATTTGCATCCGCCGCTTTTTAGCAAAGAAGCCGGAAGCAGCACGCAATTTATTCGGGGAATCGCGGTTGCCAACGCTGGTGCAGTACGATCCGAAAAGTCGCTTTTTTGAAGTGAATAATGACGGCACGCTGTTATTTTCGGGCGACAATGGCATCCCGCTAATACGCTATCACATCTCGGATAACGGCGGTTTAATTTGTTACGAAGCAATGCTCAATTTTTTGGCTGAATGGGGATTTAACCCTGTGGCACGTTTGCAGCAAGCAGCAGGTATGAAAGTTTCTGATTTCCCCAGAGGAATTCGCTGCTTGCCATTTGTCTATGTATTCGGGCGATCGCACTTTACCGTTTCCTACTTCGGTGCCAACATTTACCCGGAAAATGTCACCGTAGGTTTAGAAGTTCCCACCATTCGGGAATGGGTGACTGGAAAATTTGTGCTGCAAGTCAAGGAAAATGCCGATCAAAATCGGTTTTTATCGGTGGTTGTGGAATTAGCAGCGGGGGTGGATGGCGACGAGGAGATGAAGCAGGCGATCGCATCTTCAATTCTCGCGCAATTGCGGCGGCTAAACAGCGAATTTGCTAATTATGTGCCGCCCGAATATCAGTTACCTGTAGTGACATTAACGGAGATGGGCGATGCGGAGTATTTTCCGATTGGGGTGAAGCACAGATACACGCGGCAGTAAGTAGTTTGAATTGATGAGCTATCAGTTTTCCAAAGTCTTATGTTATTCTATAATTAGGGTGAGATTTGATGGTTCAGCTTAAAATATGCCAGCAAAAGACATCTACCACAATACTGTCAGAACAGCTCTAGAAAAAGACGGGTGGACGATAACAAACGATCCGCTACCCTTAAAAATTGGCAAACGTACTCTCAACGTCGATTTGGGTGCAGAAAAACTATTTGCTGCCGAAAAGCAAGGTCGCAAAATTGCTGTAGAAGTAAAAAGTTTCGTAAGTGCTTCACCCGTTCATGACTTAGAAGAAGCTGTTGGACAGTATATTGTCTATGAAGATATTCTAGAGCGCTCGGAACCTGAACGGATAATATATCTGGCAATCCGTGCAGAAGTTTATGCACAAATTTTTTCGGAACCTATCGGGCAGGTTTTGTTAGAAAAAAAGAGATTTAAATTAATAGTTTTTGATTCATTAAAGGAGACAGTTGTCAGATGGATAGACTAGATGAATATCGCGGATTTATTCAGAAAATCTTAGATAGTTATGCCCAGATTCCCTACCAATACGGAGAAATTAAAAGCAGCGTTATTGTTGACCGCGAACAAAACAATTTTTTACTGATGCACGAAGGCTGGCAAGGGCCTCAAAGAATTCACGATTGTATCGTTCATGTCGAAATTATCGACGGAAAAATCTGGATTCAACAAGATGGTATAGAAACGGGAATTACCGCAGAACTTGTAGAATTAGGAGTGCCTAAAGACAAGATAGTTTTAGGGTTTCATCCATATCATGTTCGGCAACATACGGGATATGCGATCGCCTAAACGCGCTTACAATACAGAAACTTAGAATAAAAAGGACGATCGCTAAATTGTATCGGGATCAATATTTAATTCTCGCAGTTTCGCGGCCAGGCGATCGGCTCGTTGAGCTTCTTGTCCGGCTCGTTGAGCCTCTTCGTCGGCTCGTTCAGTCTCCCTTTCTGCAACCTCTTCAGGAGTAGGGACAAGCTCTCCTTCTGCGGTAAAGAAACGCAATTTTCCGCCACAAATTCCGAGACTCAAATCGAGCTGCTGACTCCGCAGATGTCCGAATTCGTTCGGTGCAATTGGTTCATATTCCCCGTCAACTAAATGAAACCCAGCTAATTCTAAAGTTTCTGGGTCAAACCAAAAGTAGTCGTGAGTGCGAAAAGTATCTTGATAGAGTTGTCTTTTAAAGTTTTTGTCTATATCCGCTGTTTTGGGAGACAGGATTTCAACGATAATATTGGGGTACTTTCCCTCTTCTTCCCAAACTACCCAGCTTTTCCGAGTTTTTCGTTCAGTTCCGAGTACCACAAAAAAGTCTGGGCCTCGGAAGTCTTTCGATTTGAGTTGCTTGGGACTGTAATAAATGGTGAGGTTTCCAGCAGCATAAAAATTGTTTCTATCTCGCCACAGCCATTCTAGACAGTTGAGGAGTAGGATTATTTGTCGGAGATGCAGTTCTGTTTCCACGGGAGATTCGTCACTGTATAAATCGCCTGAAGGAAAGATAACATTTTCTGGTATCTCTTGTTCTAGTATCTCTTGGGTAGTAGCTAATTCTGCGGTTGCGGACATGGCTGCTTGGTGAGGAGTAAGAGGTTTTGTGTCTATTTTAGCAAGCTTTTCATATCTCTGCCGAGGACGATTCTGAAAGCCCGATCGCGCTTTTTGCCCAAAAACGCGATCGAACAGCCAATAATTAGTTTTTAACTATTAGCAACTACCCTTTTATCTGCCGTCAGCTTGTCTGAGAGCCTCCAGAATTTCCGGTCGTTTCATGCGCGCGTAGCCCCGCACTTTCCTGTCTTTGCCGATCGCCTTCAACCGTCTCAGCGAAAGACTTTCGTAGTCTTCTTCTGGGGAGGGGGACGGAAACGGCAACTCTAACTGCAACTGCGGTAGCTGAGGTTTCTGCTGTGCTTTCGACTGCTTCTTCGACTGTGTTTTTGACTGCTTCTTCGGCTGTACCTCGGGCTGTCTTTCTGAGTTAGTCGCTGCGGCTCCCAGTTGGCCGCGGAGCGTTTCAATTTGATTTTTCAGGTCATTTTCTACGTCTTCAATGGCTTCGGAAACAAACTGATTAATTGTTTGGACTGTGCGTTCTAATTTTATTGACAGCAGTCTTTCCAGTTCATCCAACTGTCTCAAAGCACCTTCAAGATTTACCTCAGAAATAACAGCCGATGTTGGCGGAAGGTTGCTGCTCGATTGTTCAATTTTTTTAGCCATTTTATCTACCTTTTCATGAAATGCTTTTTCCACTTGTTCGAGCAAATGCTTAATCTGTTCTATTTGGTTACGCTCAAAATTCTGCTCAGTTAGAGCTTTTACGTGCTTTTTTAGCAGGTCTTCATTTTTTTTTACAGATTGTTCTATTTGTTTTGTTAGACTATCTACCTTTTTTTGAAATGATAGCTCAAATTGTTGCAGTAGAGTCTCAATTTGTGCAGGTTTCTGAGTCGGTTGCGGAGCTAAATGTTCCATCTCTGCTTGAGCAACAGCTACCTCCTCGTCGGTCATTTCAAATACCCACGCCCACATTTGCTCGATGCCGAGTTCTTTAGCAACAATACACCAATCTGAGCCGCAAACAACTTCATATTCTTCTTCGTTGCTGTAAGCTTCTGTTCGACGTACAATTAAAGGAATCAAATTGCTGCCTTGCTCGATCAGACTTCTCCTGAGAGCTTCGCGACGTTCGCGAGGAATTTCGCCCTTCTGAAGCTCTGGTACTGCAATTTGGGAAGTGTAAATCTGACTGTGACTAATTGGCTTAATCCGCAAATATTCAACTATTCGGTTTTGATCGGACGATCGATCCATCTTGTTACAAGTCCCCTTTTGTCATTAAAATCTGGTGTGTAGGTATTTATGGATGTTCGCACTTTACAGCCTGCGTTTTAAGGGGTGCAGGACTAACCCAAGGACTCTAATTGTAAGGTGCGAGACAAACACCTTACCCAGACCGTGGTAAGTTAAAGGGTTTCTTGGGCTGAGTCTTCCCAGTCTGCGATCGAACTCGGTTATCTGGGGGAGATATGGCGTTGCTGCTGTAACTGTGTGACTGGCTGTGCGGTGACAGCCCGGGCGATGGCGTCCCGCCCCGCAAGCTACGGCAAAAGTTACTGCAATTCCTAAAAAAGCTACTGTGATGAGTTTAACTGGCTGTGGGACACCAAGGATACAGTGCTTTACTCATCTTTACTTTTTTTGGCGTCAGGGCGATCGGGCTGGCGTTGCGAGTTGCGATCGCAATTCGATTTATACGATAGCCAGCTTTAATATCCCCTTTATTCTTTAGTCTCCAGCGAGAGGGGCGAAAGTTTGTGTAGGATGGGTTTCAACCGCCGAGTCATATCGGGTTTTTCAACTTTTGTCGGGCGGGCTTTGAGCGCCCCAAAAATGCAATTGAGATGGCTGAAAGCTTATAAATATTTTTGCCACTTGTCAATAAGCTTAATCATTGTTTTCTCGCCTAACCCTTTACCTTTCATGCGTTCCAACACATTTTCAAAAGATGCAAACTGCTGCAAATCTCGCTCTTTGATGATTTGTTCTATTGTTTGAGCTTTTATGCCAGCATTTTTCAAATTTGTAGCCAATTTGAATTTATCTTGAGTGTTTAGTGCTTCCAACAGCGGAACAGGTTTGGGAATCCGACTTTCAACATCTTTAACCCTCTCTATCAGCGCCTGTTTTTCCCGCGTATACTCGGCTTTCAATTCATTAATTCTGTTTTCCAATCGAGTTTCAATATTTGTCAGCCGCTGTTCAAAGCTGGAGGACTGTTGGGGAACCTCACTTACAATTTTATTCTCAGTGCTTGCGGTTTTTCTGAGAATTTCAAGTTGTTTGAGGAGAAGCTCTTCATTTTCTTCTTCCAGGATGAATGCTCCGATTGTCTCGCCTTTTTGAGGTTCTATTTCCTTTGCTCTCGCCGCCGCATAGTATTCAAAGTCTCCGTCTACTATCTCGTAGGCATCCATACCGTTTCGGCGGACAATTATTGGGTTAATCAATCCTCCTGACTCTAAAATCAATCTCGCTAATTTCTCCAAATCAGCCTCGGCAAAATTTGAACGGGGTACTGAGGATGTAATTTTTTTAACTGCAACCAGTGACGGAGATAATTTTTTCATTAGTTTTTACCTATTTTTTCCAAAACTTCGAGTGCTAGCATTTCAAATTCTTGGGATGCGATGCAATCAGGCTTAAAGTCTAGCACTGAAATGGGATCGGCGATTTCCATATTTCCCACGATTTGAAATTGTTCTGCACACTTTGCTAAATCGTCTCTCTCGTAAATTACGCTGTCCATGATTTCAAAGCCGTAGCGTTTGGGAATTGCCTCCCTCCGCTTGGGCAAACTGTACTGTACAAATTTACTATTAGTTGAGATTTTGCAAGAGAGTACGCCTAAAACTTCTAGAGGTTTCTTGCCAATTTGTTTTTTGAATCCATTAACTTTTTTAATAAAATCCTTGACATTAATCAGTCCTTGATTCGCAAAAGGTTTTAAGTCAGAAGGAATAATTAAATAATCGGCCGCAATTAGGGCAACTCTAGCATAAAAATTCAACGATGGCGGCGTATCGATCAGTACAATATCATATTTATTCTGTACTTCTGCTAGTTTCTGAATTAAAATCATTCGGCTGTAATCTAGTTGATTGAGTTCCATTTCATATTGCATTAAATCAATGTGGGAAGGAACCACATCTATTTCTGGATGGCAAAAATTAGACTTGCGAGCTACTTGTGCAATCGAGAAAAAGTCTTCTGATTGCAAAACTTGAAGAATATTATTATCTTTCAAATCATCTTGTTCTTCATCCTCAAATTTTACTAAACCCGTCGCAAAGGTTGTATTAGCCTGACTGTCTAAGTCTATCACCAAGACTCTCTTACCTTTCTTGCTCAGCGCAGCAGCTAAATTGACTACTGTTGTAGTTTTGCCCACGCCACCTTTGTTATGGTAAACTGCAATAACTTTCATACTATTTTGCCTTTTTTGGGGAACGGTTACATCGGATTTAACTTGAGGCTTAACTGGATAATTTTCAGGTATTTGTTCCGGTTCAGAGATTTGACTTGGCTCAGGTTCTGCGGTGGCGGGATTCTTTGGCTGTACTGGGACTTCGCTAACTAACTCAGGACTAACCAAATTAATTTTACTATCTTCCAGTTCGAGATTATCGGGATTTTTTATAAATCTTAAACGATCTCTGCCAATTAAAGCGATAATTTCATCAATTCTATTTTCAATGTCTTGTCCAGCACACTTAAATACTAGCGGAATATCATCGGCTACTCTTTGGTAAATTCTAATTTCTTTACCGTTAGTTATGAGTCCGTAGCTGATGCTCAAACTTGTTAAATAGCGATTGAGTTTTCGTAGGTGGCGGTCTAAATTTTCCTTCGGATGTTTTGCCTCCATGACTACACTCATCGGCGAGTCTGCATCGACAACTATGGGGATAACTTGGGTTGCAAAGGAGAGGAAGTCTAGACGAATATTCCCAAATGCTATTTCTTGGTGCCAAGTGTCGGGCGTATAGCCTAACTTTGGTAGCAGATAGCTGACAATGAGTTTGCTTTCTACTTCGCTTTCGTTGCGACAGTTATTGGGATTGAAAGTCATTCGATTTTAGATTGTAGATTTTAGATTTTAGATTGGGAATGACTGATTTAATAATGGTACGGATTTTGATATTGACAGTAGGGCGCGCATTCCGCCCCTTACAAAGGCTATGGGTTGTAATATCGAAAAACCCGGTTGTGTTTGACAAACCGGGTTTTTCGGGGAGTGATCGCGCTTAAAAACTACTTGTTTTGAGCGTTAAATTCCTGCAATGTCTGATAGCCGCCAGCCGGATCGTATAGGTGACAGTTGTCGGCAATCCGCTTCATTAAAGACCAAGAAAATTCTGTTTCGTAGAGATGATCTTGCCAATTTTCCTTTAAGCTGCTGTGGGCGAGGCGCAAATTGTACCAGGGAATAGCAGTTGAAAGGTGGTGGGGAACGTGCACGTTAATGTCGTGGCACAGAAACTCTACCCAGCGGGGATAATCGCAGTGAACTGTTCCCGATAGTTGCGCTTGGGCTTCGTCCCATTCTTCCGGTTCTTTAAATGAAATGTCTGGTGCTGTGTGGTGGACGATCGTAAAAGTGCTCATCCAGAAATGGTAAACCAGCCAGGGCATCAACCAAAATTTGACAAATCCCCAAATGCCTGTGGTTGCAATTAAAACCGGGAATCCGATCGCAGCACCGATTAAAACGACAAAAACTGAAAACCGCACTTGTTCTTGTTGCTGTTTGCCTTTGAAGCGCCACCACATAAAGTGCACTTTTGCCCAGTGGGCGATCGAGCCGATCCACCACATCCGACCGAATATTAAACTATAAGCTATTTGTAATGCCTTGGGAGCAGCAGCGTAGTCTTCTGCTGTCATCGGTTGCCAAGCATTATCCTCGCCAAGTTTGTTGGTGTGTTTGTGGTGGTAATTGTGGCCGTGCCGCCATGCGTGAAACGGATAAATTAACGGCAAGAATGCGAGATGTCCGACTAAATCGTTTACCCAGCGGCGGTTAGCAAATGACCGGTGCCCGCAGTCGTGCCCGATCACAAAAAAACCGGTTAATCCGGTACCTGTGAAAATCCACATTAGGGGTAGTAGAAACCAAGGAGAGACTGCTATGCCCCAGTAACCGACCGCAACTAAAAGAACGTTGACGATTACTTTTGTCCAAGCTTTGCGGGGGTTTTTGACGAATACTTCCCGCGGCAGGGTTTTGAGAATATCTTTCAGGCGCAGGTTGGAGGTGTCACTTGCGGATGTCAAATTTAGTGGTTTTTCGATCGATGCTGTCATAAACTGATTTCGATTCTCCGTATGCCATGAGGATGGCTTAACAAATTAGCGCAATAAAAAAGCGCCGTAAAAGGTCAGCTCGTTGCCAGCAAGCAGCAGACGAGTTGAGCTGTAGGCAAGCGCGTTTTAGCAAAAGCTAGCGATCGCTATCCGCAGTTAGGAATTTCTAGCACTTTTGGCAAAAAATACTGCGGGTAGCAAAACATTCGTTTTTATAACACAGGGGCAGCACAATTAGCATTAACGACTGTTGTCTGCTAATTGCTGTTGCTGCCAGAAATGGGGTCGAGAGCCCGCAAGCCAGCGATCGAGCGTTGCTGTTTGAGGCTTTGCACTTCCAGCAGCAAGGATTCGATTTCCGCTTGCAAGTGCAGGAACTTAACTTGCTGATCGGCTTGGTAGGGGCACTTCACCAAATCTACTTTGCGGGCAAAAGTGGTCGATAGGGTAGAAGAACTAGCCATTTCGGGATTGCTCGCGGTAACTTGAGGCCGGGAAAGAGTGGATGAATTATTTGACATTAGTAATTGAGTAGACATATCTACACATTCACACCATTAAGTTACTTTAACCTGAACCGATCGTATTAAACATCAAATTAACCGATCGAGCTAAAATTAGTGTAAATTCCTTAGCCATTGCCTAAAACCATTGACACCGTGACCCTGATTCTACCTGCTACTGACTCTGCTGCTAACTCTGCTGCCCGCGCCGCCTCGCCCAAGCGCTACGGCTGGCCCGGCTTGATCGAAGCTTATCGCCCCTACCTGCCGGTCACAGAAACCACACCGGTAGTGACCCTCCAAGAGGGCAATACTCCCCTGATTCCAGCACCGGCGATCGCCTCTCTCATCGGTCGAGACGTGCGCGTCCTGGTCAAATACGACGGCCTCAACCCCACTGGTAGTTTCAAAGACCGGGGGATGACAATGGCGATTTCCAAGGCGAAGGAAGCTGGTGCCGAGGCAGTAATTTGTGCCAGTACCGGCAATACTTCGGCCGCCGCCGCCGCCTACGCCCGACGCGGGGGGATGCGAGCTTTCGTGTTGATTCCCGAGGGTTACGTGGCTTTGGGCAAGTTGGCGCAAGCTTTGCTTTACGGTGCGGAAGTCATTTCGATTGGCGGAAATTTCGATCGAGCCTTAGAAATTGTCCGCGAAATGGCTGTTAACTACCCTGTGACCTTGGTAAATTCGGTGAATCCTTACCGCTTGGAAGGTCAGAAAACCGGGGCTTTTGAAGTGGTGGACGCTTTAGGCGACGCCCCCGACTGGCTGTGCATTCCCGTCGGAAATGCGGGAAATATCACAGCATACTGGATGGGTTTTTGTCAATACCACCAAGCCCAAAAATGTTCGCGCTTGCCACGGATGATGGGATTTCAAGCCGCCGGGGCTGCGCCTTTGGTAACGGGCGAGGCTGTGGCGAACCCGGACACCCTGGCGACGGCAATTCGGATTGGGAATCCGGCTAGCTGGAAACAGGCGATCGCAGCTTCCGAAGCCAGCCGCGGCGGTTTTGCCGCAGTCACCGACGCCGAAATTCTGGACGCTTACCGTTTGTTAGCATCGCAGGAAGGGATTTTCTGCGAACCCGCGAGTGCAGCTTCTGTGGCCGGTTTGCTGAAGGTAAAAGACCAAGTTCCAACTGGGGCGACGGTGGTTTGCGTGCTGACTGGTAACGGTTTGAAAGACCCGGATACCGCAATTAATCACAGCAACAATCTGTTTAAAAGTGGCATTGCTCCGACTTTGGATGCAGTAGCTGGGGCGATGGGATTTTAGAAGAAGGAAGACGGAACAGGGAAGAAGGAAGAAGGAAGATCGAAACAGGCAAGATGCCTGTTCCACTCTCCGTTAAAATCTCTTGTGGGGTGGGCATCTTGCCCGCCCGTAAGCCCATAGAAACACGCAAGATGCTTGTTCCACTCTCAGTTAAATCCATTGTGGGGTGGGCATCTTGCCCGCCCCTAAGCGTATCAATAAACCCCTGTGAGATCGCTTTTTTCTCGATCGACTCAGCGAGACAATTTTGTCATTATATTATGACTAGCCCTACTGCAACCCTGTTAATTGCCTGTCCCGATCGCAAAGGACTCGTCGCCTTACTTGCCAATTTTATCGCATCCCACAATGGGAATATTATCCACGCGGATCACCATACAGATTTTACCGCTGGATTATTTCTAAGCAGGCTAGAATGGCAATTAGATGATTTTGACTTAACCACCGAACAAATAACGCCTGCTTTTAGTGAAATAGCCAAGGACTTACAAGCCAACTGGCAATTGCATTTCTCCCATCAAATTCGGCGGATCGCGGTTTTTGTAAGCCGTCAAGATCATTGTTTATTAGACTTGATTTGGCGACAGCGAGCGCAAGAAATCAGAGGTGAAATTCCGCTGATAATCAGCAACCATCAAAATTTAAAGCCTGTTGCCGCACAATACGGTATCGACTTTGAGTATATTCCCATTACTAAAGACAATAAAGCTATTCAAGAAGCACAACAGTTAGAAATTATTAAAAAATATAATATTGATTTAGTAGTTTTGGCTAAATATATGCAAATCTTGAGTCAAGACTTTATCAGAAAATTTCCCAATGTGATTAATATTCACCATTCATTTTTACCCGCGTTTGTGGGTGCAAACCCCTACGGAAGGGCTTATGAAAGAGGGGTAAAAATTATCGGTGCAACAGCCCACTACGTTACACCAGATTTAGATGCTGGCCCGATTATCGAACAAGATGTTGTGCGCGTCAGTCACCGCGATGAAGTGTCTGATTTGGTTCGCAAAGGTAAAGATTTAGAAAGAGTTGTGTTAGCAAGAGCCGTGCGATATCATTTACAAAATCGTGTTTTAGTTTATGGCAATCGGACTGTGGTTTTTGCTTAAAAATTAGGCATGAGATCAATCGGGTTTGTTACTCCTTCGATCGCTCGGTGATTAATATAAATTCCAGTTGCACGAGCCAAGTGCAGCGAATCCCAAAGTTTGCTCCACTGGACATTTTTCATGACTTGTGACGCGGTTAAGATTTTCCGTTGCCGTCTTGTTGCGATCGCCCTTGGGTCAGTTTCCGCACAGAGCCACTAATACGACGAGGTTTCGGAACTTTACGTTTGCCTGCTGGCCATCCTTCACGCTGCTCGGAGCGATCGCCATCGGTTTCTTCGGTTCGATCGTGCAACAAGATGTTCCGCGTGGGATAAGGCAAATCGATGCCGTTTTCCACATATAGCTTTTTTTTAATAGCACAAATTACCTTGTCGCGCGATCGCAGATCGTCAATTCGGCGCGGCGGAGCAATCCACCACCGAACGCGGAGATTGACCGTACTTTCTGCTAGATCCATCGCCAGCACATCGGGTGCAGGAGCTTTTAAAACCTCCTTCAGGCTGTACAGTGCTTCTAGGATTAACTGCTTGGCGTGGTCAATATCGTCGCCGTAACCAATACTAATATCGTATTCCATGCGGCGTTGATCGAAAGCGGTATTCACTGTCACCGTATTCGTAAACAATTCGGCATTAGGAATGACAATCCGCCGACCATCATAAGTTTGGATTGTGGTAGCGCGGGTCTCAATATTTTCTACCGTTCCCTCAAAGTTTTTAAACACAATTTGGTCATCGATTCGGAACGGTTCCGTCAACAGAATTAGGATACCGGCTAAAAAGTTTTGCAAGATCTCGCGAAATGCAAAACCAATCGCCACCCCGCTAATTCCCAGCAATTGCACCAAATCCCCAGCTTTCAATGTAGGAATTACAATCGAAAGAGCAATAAATAGACCGACTAGAACGATCGTACCCTGCGCCAACCGTCCTAACACCAGCCCCAAATTTCGAGCTTGGTGGTGGTTGCGGGTAACTCGCCTGACCACTCTCTTAATTTGCCTACCCACAAAGTAAAAAATTGCAAAGACAATTAATGCCAGCACAATATTGGGCAGCATGATCATAAAGCTGTCGATCATGCTCTGAATCTTTTTCCAGACTATGGATATCTCTGCCTTCATGAAGTTTCCTCGCGCATCAGCCGTTGTCGATAGTAGTAAAATTTAGCTCGATTAAGTTCTATCTAAAGGCTGTAGATTACTACGACGCGAGGCAGATTTTTTGGCAGTTTTCAAAATTTTGAATGCGGATTATAGGTTGGGATATAGTACAGTTAAATCGATTAGTAAACTTCCTGTAGGTGCGGAATAATAAAGAAGCCGATGAATTAATGCCGCTTAATTGCAGGAAAAACAAAAACAAGGAATCGCTGACTAAATCCCACCTGCCGATGGTAATCGCCATGCCGACACTTCCTGAATTTTTAACTCCTAATTCCCAAAGGGCGGTAAATCGAGTAACTGATTTTTAGAAGGTGGAAGCTGGGCGGGTTTTTTGCCTGGGGCGGAAGTTTGGCGGATTTCCAGAGCTGTTTCGCCAGGATTTGCAGTGCGAGTAGGTACTATCTCCAAAGAATATACTGTCTCGGTTTTTGCAGGAGCGGGATTTTGGGCTTTCGTGAGCAAGTCAACAGCATCTCCGAGGGCGCTAGTTAAATTTTTGCTAGTTTCGGCGTGACGGGCTTCTTCTTGTTTGAGGGCTTGAGTGAGTTGTTTAACTTGTTCGATCGCCCGATCGCGCTCTTCGAGAACTTCTGCTAACTTAGCTTTAAGTTCGCCTACTGTTTGCAGTTGTGCGATTTCCTGCTGGCGAGCAACCCCAGCATCATCCTCTTCGGGCACAATGGGGGAAAAATTTTGTAACTGCTCTATTTGTGCTTCCAGAGAAGCGATGATTTGTTGAGTTAATTTAGCATCATTCCGCCGCTGCTCGGCTTCGGTATTGTAGAGTTGGCGCCACTGAGCCGCACTTTCACCGGCCTCATCGCGATCGCGCGAAACTTCTGTTAACTGCTGTTGCAGCCGCTTGATTTCATCTAACCACTGTCTGACATCCTGAGCCATATTGATTTTAGATTTTAGATTTTAGATTTTAGATTTTAGATTAGCAACGGCAAATTGGTAATGGCTTAATTAATTAACGCTCCTTATTTCCAGTTGCCCGATCGTCCTGCATCCATTTTCCCTTTTCTAGTTCCCCCTCTCCTGTGCGCTATGAACATTTCTTACTCGTTGCGCTACCTGATTTTAGCTTTGTTTAAGGCGCTTTTAAGCTTGCTTCGAGCTCTCAAACGGAAATTTGGGGGTTTTTGGCTGTTTTGTCGGTGTTTGACTTGGGGTACGCTCAAGGAAGTCGGGGCGAAGGCGGGAGAGCAGCGTTTGCCGGGGCTGTCTGCGGAAATGGCCTACAATTCTATGCTGGCGCTGTTTCCGGGGCTGTTGGCCATGTTATCTGCGATCGCTCTCTTTGAACCTTTGCAGTCAACACTTTATCAACTCGCCCGTCTTTTGGGCGAAGTTATACCCGATGACGTGCGGAATTTGATTGCTGGCTTAATCAAAGAAATTCTCTTAACTCGGAGTAAAGGGCTGTTTTCAGTGAGCTTTTTTGGGGCGATTTGGATATTTTCTGGAGTAATGAGCGCCGCGATGGCTGCACTCGATCGCATCCATGAAATCCCGATCGATCGAACTAGACCATTTTGGAAAGCCAAACTTATTTCTCTGGCGCTGAGTATCGGTACAATAGTGCTGTTAATTCTAGCATCGGGAGTAGTATTTGTCAGCGACTTAATTGTACAAGCTATTGCCCGCCAGAGTTGCCTGCTGGAGTCGGTCGCCAATTGCGATTTAAAAGATGTCCAAAATTGCTTGCTCCTCGCCGGCAATTGCCCTTTGGAGTCGCAACTGTTAGGTGCTTGGCGGCTGTGGCGGTGGCCGATTTCTTTGGGAATTGTATCACTGGCTTTTGCTTTTGTTTACCGCTACGGGCCTAGCCGCCGTCAACCAGATATTCCTATTTTTTCGGGAGCTGTTTTGGCTGCTATTTTGTGGGCGCTATTTTCAGCTTTATTTCGGTTTTATGTTTTGCATTTGGGCAATTTCACGTGGACTTTCGGCACAATCGGAAGTTTTATTGTGTTGCTGCTGTGGCTGGAGATTTCTTCTTTGGTGATGCTGATAGGCGCTCAGTTGAATGTGACAGTGGGAAAGGCTATGAAACAATCAAAATTAAAATAATTTGTTAATTTTGAATTGTTAATTGTTATTTGCCGGATGCTGGCTTACCTACGGAGTAAAGTGCTGAGAATGCCCGCAACAAAAGAAAGAAAAATCAGTATCCAAATGACACCACCGGGAATGAATGTCAAGAGGCCAACACCTCTGAGAATCCAAACTAGGAGGGTGAGGCCCAGGATAGTCAAAAAGATGCGGGTAGATAGTCGCATTTGAAATCTAGGAGAATTAGTCATGTTGAATGTTAAAGTTTTGTCTGGATCAATGATAGCTGCTTTGCTGGCGATCGGCAGTTACCTCACCTTAATTTCCACTCCCGGTTCCACTGTTGCGCTGAGGGCTACAAATGTGCTAGGAGAAGCGGCAAATGCTGCTCAAAAAACACCTTCTGCAAATTTAACAATTTCCGATCGCACAATTGGAGCGGCGAAGGTGGGGATGACTTTCGGACAATTGAAAAAGACTTTGGGTTCCACAGCACAGTTTAAGGTACAGTCTCCTTTTATGGTAGACTTTGATGCTGTGGCTGTCAGTCAGTCGGGAAAAGTGCAATATCGGATTATCTATGCTGCGGGTACAAAGCTAAAAGATACCGATGTCATTGAACTTTTGATGACTGACAATTCTAGTTATAAAACAGGTCAGGGCGTCGGGCCGGGAATGACTTTGAAACAAGCTGAGGCAATTTACGGCAAGGCGACTTTATCTTATAACGTGGATAATGAAATGAGAGAAGGGGTTGTATTTGCCAAGCAACCCACTAGAAACATTATGTTTGTTCCCAAGGCTGAAGGGAAACAATTTGCGGGAGTTTATGGCGCTGGTCAAGGGGGGTTTTATCAGACTAATAAGTATCAGCCGAATGCTGTGATTAAGTCTGTGATGGTGCGGCAGTAAGTTATCAATCCTGGACGAAAAACCCCGGTTTCTTAACGTAAACGAAAAAGATACGGGTAGATAGTCGCATTTGAAATCGGGGAGAATTAGCCATGTTGAATGTTAAAGTTTTGTCGGGATCAATGATAGCTGTTTTCCTGGCGGTCGGCTCTTATCTGGGAGCACTATCGAGGCCCGGTGCCGCTGTGGCGCGTGTGGGTACAAAGGCGCTGCCAGAAGTGGCAAAGGTTGCTCAAAAAACACCTTCTGCAAGTTTAACAATTTCCGAGCGCGGAATTGGAGCGGCGAAGCTGGGGATGACTTTCGGAGAATTGAAAAAAGCTTTGGGTTCCACGGCACTGTTTAAGGTAGAGCGTGTTATGGTAGACTTTGAGGGTGTGGCTGTCAGCCAGTCGGGAAAAGTGCAATATTGGATTATTTATCCTGGTCGTACAAAGCTGAAAGATGGGGATGTCATTGAAGAGTTGATGACTGACAATTCTAATTATAAAACAGCTCAGGGCCTCGGGCCAGGAATGACTCTCAAACAAGCTGAGGCAATTTACGGCAAGGCTACTTTAGGTTATAACACGAGCTATGAACCGGTCGAAGTACTTGTCTTTGCCAACCAACCTAATAAAAAAATTATGTTTGCTCCCAAGGCTGAAGGGAGGCGATATGCGGGGATTTACGGGGCTAGTCAAGGCAGTTTACATCAGACGAATAAGTATCAGCCGAATGCTGTAATTCGCCAGGTGAGGGTGGTGAAGTGAATTAGTAGAGACAGAAACCCACAGTTTTAAAGACTCAGGCTACACAAACCAAGTCCGCCTGCGCGGGTTCAAGAAAGAAAGGACGATCGCACTTATCAAAAAAAGTGCGAGCGCAAATCTTTATTTAACTGAAATCGCCGCGAAAATTACCATTTATAACGCGCTGGTGACGGGATTGGAAGGGCAGCCCAACCCCGATAAACTGTGACTGTCCCCACTGCGATCGAACACAACCTCAAACTTGACGTGAGGTATAGTTTGTTGCAAAAACTGAAAATGCCCGTCTGCATCTGAACGACTGCGGAAGCGGGCAACAATAATCCATTGCTGAGTGGGTAACAGACGGGCGATCGCCCAACAACACAAGCGTTGTTTGTATGTCATCATAGAATTTGTCTCCATTGAATGTTGGAGCCAGAGCCAGCCCGGAACCTTGGACAGTAAGGGGCTGGCTTTTGACTTGTTAGGGCTTGAGCCTTATATACACTAATAGCATAAGTTGATGTCATTGACATCAAATGACACAAAAAGAGATCAAAGGGTGTTGGAGTGTAAGATTGAAGACAATTGAAGTAAAACCATGCCTGCCAATGCCTTCACGAATGCGAGTCACAGTTACACTGCCAGAAGACGTTCATCAAGCCTTGTCCGAATGGGCCGAAGAAGAAGATAGAACGCTCGCAAACCTGCTTTCCCATGTGGCAGCTAAAGCAGTCAGAGAACGCCAAGAGCAGAAAAAAGATAAATCAGAAACCGATCGCCCTTAAGCGATGGCCACGGCGTAAGATGGACTGTGTTGAAATGTTTTGCAGTACAATGAATGGCTTCACGGGGACGAGTTACCGCATACTTGCCAGAAGAGATTCAAAAAGCTCTCGAAGAATGGGCAGAAGAAGACAGCAGATCCGTTAGCAGTTTGGCCACCTACCTGCTGACTAAATCGGGCTTGCTGGATAAGTGCAGAAAGGTTACACGGCTTGGTTATGCGATCGTCCGATCAAGGAAAGTGTGCAAGATAAACAGGTAAAATAGTACAAAAGCCTTGCATCACCCAGTGCGATCGTGTACAGAAAAGCTGAGCTTGCCTCAAGTCCCCCATCCGAGTTTGAACTGCCCTTTGGAGGAAGGTTGTCATCAGACAACCGTTGGGTAAAAATGGCCGAACTAATTCCGTGGTCAGAGTTTGAAGCAGAATATGCCCAAAACTTCCCCACAGAAAAGGGCGCACCAGCCAAATCATTTCGGATGGCATTGGGAGCATTAATCATCAAAGAAAAACTGGGAATTAGCGATCGCGAAACGGTAGAACAGATTCGCGAAAACCCCTATCTGCAATACTTTATCGGTCAATCAAGCTACAGTAATGAACTCGCATTTGACCCATCTCTATTAGTACACTTTCGGCAACGAATCAGTCCGAACCTCATCAATAAAGTCAACGAACGCATGGTCGAAAAAATGCGCTCTATCACCCCAATCAAACCCGAAAAAAAAAAGGCTTCGGACGGCAAAAATGAGTCACCCAATCGCGGTAAGTTGATCGTAGATGCTCCCTCGGCCCCAGCCGATATTAGTTATCCGACCGACTTAGGACTATTAAACGGAGCCAGAGTTCATACAGAAAAAATCCTAGACATTCTCTATAAACAAATCAAAGAAAAAACCCATAAAAAACCAAGAACCTACCGTAATCTCGCCCGAAAAGATTACTTAGCAGTAGCCAAACAAAGACGATCCACCCGAAACAAAAGAAGACAGGCAATTAAAAAACAACTTCAGTACATCAAAAGAAACCTAGCTCATATTGAACAGCTAATCGATTTAGGTGCGACCCTAGAAGGTCTGAATAAAAAGCAATATAAAACTTTGCTAGTCCTCACAGAAGTCGCTCGCCAACAACAGTGGTTATTTGACAACGATAAACAGAGTATTGAGGATAGAATAGTAAGTTTAAGTCAACCCCATATTCGTCCTATAGTCAGAGGAAAAGCCGGGAAAAGCGTAGAGTTTGGAGCCAAACTGTCAGCCAGTTGTTTTGAAGGATATGTATTTTTAGACCGGATGAGCTGGGATAACTTTAACGAATCAGGGGACTTAAAAGCACAAGTAGAAGCTTATTATAGATTTACAGGATATTATCCAGAGTCAGTTCATGCAGATCGCATTTATCGTACAAGATCAAACCGAGCGTGGTGCAAAGAAAGAGGAATTAGGCTCAGTGGGCCCCCTCTAGGAAGACCCCCAGCAAAGGTGAGTAAATCAAAAAAGAAGCAAGCGTTGGAAGATGAGAGAATTAGAAATGCAATTGAGGGCAAGTTTGGGGCTTGCGGAAACGAAGATTCGGTCTAAATCGAGTGATGGCAAAACTTGATAATACATCTGGTACAGTTATTGCAATTAGTTTTTTGGTAATGAACCTTGCTACCTGGTGGCGTCGGCTTTTTTGTGTGTTTTTATGTCTATTTGGAAAAAGAACACCTGTTTTTGGGTGGAAGATAATCCCCACTTATAAATGGGGTGACTCGATACAGAAAAAACTTATATTTAACTCTGTTTGAATATATCGATCGCTCCTGTTCTTAGTTTGCGATCGATTATTCAGCAAACCCTAAATCTGTTCGAGAACGCCAAGAACAGAAAAAAGATAAATCAGAAAGCGATCGCCCTTAAGAACGATCGCCCGCCATCCCATCCGCGTCCATCCGCGTCCATCCGCCTACATCTGCGGTCAAAAAAAGAACCATCGCCTCAAAAAAATAAGGTGGGCCGCAGCCCACCCTACTTAACTTAAATTATTTCGCAGTCACCAACTGTGCCGGCAGTCGCTTAAACGCCAACCTTTCATTCTCGATATCCACAAAAATGGTATCGCTGTCAGCAAAATCTCCCCGCAAAATACCCTTCGCCATTTGCGTTTCCAACTCGCGTTGAATTCCCCGCTTCAATGGCCGCGCACCGTAAACCGGATCGTAACCAATTTCTGCTAAGAAGTCGATCGCAGATTCCGACAGCTTCAGAGACATTTTGCGATCGGCTAACCGTTTTTCCAAGCGCTTCACTTGCAACAGCACAATCTGCCGCAGTTCGGTCTTACTCAAACCGTGGAAGATAATCATCTCATCAATCCGGTTCAAGAATTCCGGGCGGAAAGTTCCGCGCATCGCTTCCATCACCCGACTCCGCATTTGTTCGTTATCTCCCGCCACATCTAAAATGTATTGAGAGCCGACATTCGAGGTCATAATAATCACAGAATTCTTAAAGTCTACCGTGTGACCTTGAGCATCGGTAACGCGGCCGTCATCCAGAATTTGCAGCATGATGTTGAATACATCAGGGTGCGCTTTCTCGATTTCATCAAATAGAATGACGGAGTAAGGACGGCGGCGCACAGCCTCCGTTAATTGTCCGCCTTCATCGTAGCCGACGTATCCCGGAGGCGCACCAATTAACCGCGAAACCGCGTGTTTCTCCATGTATTCCGACATATCAATTCGCACGATCGCTTCTTCCGTGTCGAACAGATAAGACGCTAATGCTTTGGCTAATTCGGTTTTACCCACACCCGTGGGGCCGAGGAAGATAAAACTCGCAACCGGACGATTTGGGTCGGCTAAACCTGCGCGCGATCGCTGAATTGCATCTGCAACCGCCGTCACCGCTTCATCCTGTCCGATTACCCGCTTGTGCAGTTCATCTTCCAAGTGCAGAAGTTTCTGCATTTCCGATTCAACCAACTTGCTGATCGGAATTCCCGTCCACTTAGAAATAATCTCCGCAATGTCGGATTCGGTGACTTCTTCCCGCAGCAGAGTTTGACCTGTGGTTTGAGTTGCTGTCAGTTGAGATTCTGCTTCTTGCAGTTGTTTTTGCAACTGAGTTAACGTGCCGTATTTCAACTCAGCAGCGCGGTTCAGGTCATATTTTAATTCAGCTTGCTGAATTTCAATATTCACCTTATCAATCTGTTCTTTAATCTTTTGAATGCTGCCGATGACACCTTTTTCCGATTGCCACTGGGCATTCAAAGCGTTTTGCTGTTCCTTGAAGTTGGCTAAGTCTTTTTCCAGTCTTTCCAAGCGTTCTATCGAAGCAGAGTTACTTTCTTTTTGCAGCGACAGTCTTTCCATTTCTAGCTGCAAAATCCTGCGGTCGATTTCGTCTAGTTCTTCCGGCTTGGAGGTAATCTCCATTTTGAGTTTAGCGGCTGCTTCGTCCACCAAGTCAATGGCTTTGTCTGGCAGAAAGCGATCGCTAATATATCGAGTAGACAAAGTAGCCGCCGCCACTAGGGCGCTGTCAGAAATTTTCACGCCGTGGTGAACTTCGTAGCGTTCTTTCAAGCCCCGCAAAATCGAGACAGTATCTTCAACTGTCGGCTGGTCAACATAAACTTGTTGAAAACGGCGTTCTAGTGCCGCATCTTTTTCGAGGTACTTGCGGTATTCGTCGAGAGTTGTAGCGCCGATACAGCGCAATTCTCCCCTCGCTAACATGGGTTTTAGCAAGTTGCCGGCATCCATCGAGCCTTGAGTTGCGCCGGCACCGACAACGGTGTGAATTTCATCAATAAATAAGATGACTTTGCCGTTACTATCCATCACTTCTTTGAGTACCGCTTTCAAGCGTTCTTCAAATTCTCCCCGGAATTTTGCGCCGGCAATTAACGCGCCCATATCTAAGCTAATTAATTGTCTGTCTTTGAGAGATTGCGGCACATCTCCGGTGATAATTCGCTGGGCGAGTCCTTCGGCGATCGCAGTTTTGCCGACTCCCGGTTCCCCAATCAATACCGGATTATTTTTGGTGCGACGGCTCAAAATTTGAATCGTGCGGCGGATTTCGTCATCCCGTCCGATTACCGGATCGAGTTTGCCTTGACGCGCGGCTTCAGTCAAATCTCGGCCGTATTTTTCCAGCGCTTCGTATTTGCCTTCTGGATTTTGATCGGTCACTTTGTTCTTCCCCCGGACTTGGGTAATGATATCTTTGAGCTTGCCTTCATCTAGTTTAAATTCTTGTAGTAGGTTTTTGCCAAAACGATCGTCCTTAACGTAACCTAGTATCAAATGCTCGATCGAAATAAATTCATCGCCGTAGTCTTTGCGATAAGTTTCGGCGCGATCGAGCAAAGTGTCGAGAGAACGACCTAGATAAACGTTGCCGCCGCTTCCTGAGATTTTCGGCTGGCGGCTGATAAACTCATCAGTGCGATCGCGCAATTTTGCTACAGAAACTCCCGCTTTGTTAAATAAGCTGCTAGCGAGCCCCGATTCTTGTTCCAGCAAAGCTTTCATCAAATGTTCGCTTTCTAGCTGCTGCTGCTGACCTGCTTTGACGATTTCGGGGGTGCGCGCGAGGGCTTCCCAGGCTTTTTCTGTAAATTGGTTTGGATTATTCGGTTGCATAAATTTTAATTCCCTGAATTGAAAATGATGGCTGCTGTAGGGGCAATTGCTCGCTCGCCCGTACAATTGTCATTTTAGGGAGTTGCGGAGGGGGGGCGGATCGGTGTTCCCCTATCTGTAGATAGGTATTTCCGTCCTTTGTCGCAGTCTCTGGCAGCCAAAAGCAAACTGTCGCCCCTAAAAGTTGCACTCTTGGATAAAAGCAACTCTCACATTAAAAATGCTTTCTAGTGCCACTTGAAAAAACTGCACATTCTTAAACAGTCTCTTGCGGAAAATTGAGAAACACTCATGTAAATAGGAGAGAGGACTTGAGAAGCGTCACAGTCCTATAGCTAAACCCAAAGCGTTATTGTTTTACGCATCAATAACAGCCGCTATAACTCTCAGAACAGGACAATATAGCTATGAAAATTTTACCTTTAATTTCGTTAGGTATTATAGCAAGTGCCGCGATGGCAGTCGCCCCTGAAGCTTTGGCAAGTACCTGGCGTGCCGCACACCGGATGTCTGGTTTTTCCGCCGACAGCAATTACTACTTGTATCTAGAAAGTTCCAGAGATACAGGAGCGGGAATTCCCAAAGCAAAATTGCAAATTGTCAAAGTTGCTGCAAATTCCTGCATCAAAAATGGGTGTATCCAAACTCAATATGGCGAGCCAGACTCGAATAAAAGCACTAAAATGGCAGAAGATGACTTGCTTAAAAAAAGTTGGAATAGCAGGGAAAGTTTGAAGTTAACTCCTCCTCAAGGTGGAACTAAACTGAACATTATTTCTCGTACTCCCGGAGCCAATGGAAGCGAGACAGTCGCCGTCAAAGTCAATACAGCAAAGCCTTTACAAATTCGTCTGGAACAGCGGCAAAAAACTGCTTCTCCTGGCAAAGAAAGCGCGGCAATGCGTCTTGTAATTAATCATAACGGTCGGCAGCGTGTCCTCGGCTCGCTGAACAATTTTCAAGATTGGGTGTTCTCTTATTCAATCCGAGAAGTTCGTTTGTCTCCGAACGGGCGCAATGTCGTTGTCCTGGTGGACAAGACAGAACGCACTTTTGAAGGAGTCTTGAAAACTACTGTTGTACAAGGCTTTGTTCTTTAGGCTTGCTATATTCCCAGGTTTTGACCTGGGAATTATCAAAACTTACGCAGAACCCCTATCTCTAAGGTACACGCGGCGCACCTACAGATAGAGTCTGTGCGTCACTCCCGATCGGGTTGTTAATTATTCTTTATTTTGATAATTGATATATAGCAACCGCTTTGGTCGGCGCCGGAGGCAAGGCGTAGGACCTCCAAGGGTCGCATCGCGTAAACAATCTCTCCCGATCTAATTGTTTGCGGATGCGACTCCCCGACCAAGACTCTTCTTTGTTCAATTCTGTTCAAATCAGGGGAGTACGGCGGTAAATACAACAATCTACACCCTACACTTTGAATCAATTCCTCAATTCGACCACCTTTATGAAACGTGGCATTATCCATCACCACCACCTGTCCTGTCACAAGTGTTGGCAGTAAACAAGTTTAAGGCCAAATTTCAAAAACTGTTCGATTACACGCTCCAACGACGGTAAAAGGGGCGGCGGAGGTTCGGACAAGACAGATTGGCGGGGTTGTTGCCGATCGAGAAACAGTCTCTGCGATCGGCAACAACCATTTTTGGGCTTCTCAGAAAAATTGAAGTTTGCTCAGTTCGCTGTTGCTTTATTGTGAAGCAAGCGGTAAAAATAGGTTGCGAAAATGCAATAACTGTGCCTCTTAATGCCAAAGATTGTTGGCCAATTTTAATCATGTTCCCTGAGTAAAAGTGATTTCACAAATGACCACTTTACTATCTCTAGACCGAGATGAAATCTTCAGAACCGATGAGATTGGGAGCAATACCTATCAAAGAAGCTAAAACTTCACCGCTGCCAGCTACTGTAATTAATGTGCCGTCAGTTCCCGGCGAAATTGATAGCTGTCGGAAGGTCAAACCATTGATTAATTGCACGGTATCTTGAGACTTGACGAAATCAGCGATCGTATCAACTCCCAACCCGGCACCTAAAACAAAGACATCGTTGCCCCCGCCGCCGACTAGAATATCGTTTCCCAAACCGCCGTTGAGAGTGTCAAAACCTTTGCCACCATTGAGGACATCCCTGCCGTCGCCCCCGACAAGGATATCGTTGCCCCGCAAACCGGTGAGTACGTCATTCCCTTCCACACCGTTGATGATATCGTTGCCGCTGATGCCACTCAGGATGTCGTTGCCGTCCGTGCCGTTGATGTTGTTATTAGGAGGGTTATTGCCTGGAGTGTTGCCGATGTCAGAAACAAAGACATCGAAGGTATTGTTAGTATCTCCCGGCACGAGGTTGGAAGCCTCTGAATCAAACGCTACTCTGTGCCCATCTGCAGAGATGGAGGGGTCGAAGGAGTCATTGTTTCCCTGATTGCCTGCAGAATCTACAGAAACGCGGGTGGTGGTATTGGTGAGCGTGTCCCGCACGAAGATGTCTGTCTTTTCGTTAGTATCCCCCGGCACAAGGTTGGTGGCATCTGAATTAAACGCCACAAACCGACCGTCGCCTGAGATGGAAGGGGTGCCGGAGCCACCGTTCGCCTGATTGTCTGCTGAATCTACTGACAAGCGGGTGGTGGTATTGGTGAGCGTGTCCCGCACAAAGATGTCGTAGGTGTCGTTAGTATCCCCCGGCACGAGGTTGGAGGAATATGAATGAAACGCTACAAACCGCCCGTCGGCTGAGATGGAGGGGCTGAAAGACCCGCTGATTGAGATGCTGCCTATGGATACGGAGGTATCGTTCCCCTGATTGCCTGCGGAATCTAGAGAGACGCGGGTGGTGGTATTGGTGAGCGTGTCCCGCACGAAGATGTCGTAGGTGGCGTTAGTATCCCCGGGCACAAAGTCGGCGGAAGCTGAATAAAACGCCACAAACCTCCCGTCGGCTGAGATGGAGGGGAAGCCGGAACCCTTGTACAGCTCAGTGTCCGCCTGATTGCCTGCTGAGTCTACAGAGACGCGGGTGGTGGTATTGGTGAGCGTGTCCCGCAGGAAGATGTCAGCGTTATCGTTAGTATCCCCCGGCACGAGGTTTGTGGCATCTGAATCAAACGCCACAAACCTCCCGTCGGTTGAGATGGAGGGGCGGAAGGAGTCTGCATTCGCCTGATTGCCTGCTGAGTCAACTGAGACGCGGGTGATGGTATTGGTGAGCGTGTCCCGCACGAAGATGTCCCGGCTACGGTTAGTATCCCCCGGCACGAGGTTGGTGGCATAAGACTCAAATGCCACAAACCGCCCGTCGGGCGAAATGGAAGGAGAGGAGAAGGAGAATGGGCTTTGATTGCCCTGATTGCCTGCTGAGTCAACTGAGACGCGAGTAATATTCATAAGCCCTGAATATTTCAATAGTCTGGATGTTTTTATTTCGTAGTCTGAAACCCTCAATTTTCCCTTGGTAGCTTGATTGCCTTGAAGCCTTGAAACCCTTATTCTAGGGTTGGCAATCAAAAATTGTCCCAAGTATTGATATTGAAGAGTACAACTTTGGAGATGGGTTTTGCGATCGCACGGCAATTGGGGCTATTTACACTTTATGCCCTAACCGCCTTGGCGGTTGCTATATCAATAGATTTTAAAATTTCCCTCTTCCTTCTTCCCTCTTTCTTTTTCCTTGAATATCTGCCTCCTGACTATTGACGAATGCTCAATCCTTAATCCGTGTATCCGTGTCAAAATCCCTATCTTGCCTGACTTTATGCCTGCATTACCACCCGTTCCGGGAGACTGACAATAAAAGTTGAACCTTTACCGTCCTCGCTTTCGACGCTAATTTCGCCGCCGAGAATTTGACACAAACGCTGGCTAATTGTCAATCCCAAACCCGTGCCTCCGTACTTGCGGGTAGTCGAGGCATCAGCTTGAATAAAAGGTTTAAATATCTGCTCTAATTGCTCGTTTGTCATCCCAATGCCGGTGTCGCTGACTCTAAAAATTAACACTTGAGAACTGTAGTTTGAACCCGAGTAAAAATCATTATTTTTATTTTGTTTCGCCGGTCTTGATTTTTCAATTATAATTCTTTCGACGCCGATAGTAATGACGCCTTTTTCGGTAAATTTGGCAGCATTGCTGAGCAAATTGAGGAGAATTTGCCGCACTTTCGGTTGGTCGGCGTACATTGTGCCGAGTTCGCCTTTGGTTTTCAGTGCTAAAGCATTGCCTTTTTTCTCTACTAGCGGTTGAGCCGTAGTCATCACTTCTTCAATCATGGTCGCCACGTCGAAGTTTTCCAAATAAAGGGTGACGTGACCGGCTTCTATTTTGGAAATGTCGAGGATGTCGCTGATCATATCCAGCAGGTGTTTGCCTGCAGTTTGAATTTTTTCTAAGTCGGGGAGAAAATCTTCGGAACCGGAATCTTGAGCATCTTCTTGCAGCATTTCGCTGTAGTTAATGATGGCATTGAGGGGGGTGCGGAGTTCGTGGCTCATGTTCGCGAGAAATGCACTTTTGGAGCGGTTGGCAGCTTCGGCGGCTACTTTTGCTTCGTGCAATTCTTCTGTGTATTCCGCTACTCTTTGGATCAGTTCGTTGAGGGAAATTGCTAGCATTCCCACTTCGTCGGAAGTAGTGACGGGTACTTGCAAATCAAAGTTCGATTCTTCTGTGACTCGCTGAGCGATGAGGGTGGTGGCTTCTAGGGAGCGAGCGATCGCCCCGCTGGTGTATGCTGCTAGAATTGCTGCGATCGCACCTGATATCAAGAGAGAGCCAACGAGAATGAGAGTTCCGAGTTTTTCGGCATTTTCGTAGGTTCTAAATGCCTCGTCTGCTTTCTCGCGAAATTGGCCGGCCAGTTGGGCTGAATCCTCGGAAAACTCTTTGAGTTTCAAAGCAGTTTCGCCCGCCACAAAATTGTTCAAGTTCTGCCCCAATGCCTGCTGCTGCTTCGGATTCAAAGCAGATAATTTCGCAGTAGCCAACATTTTTTGTACTTGTTGAAAGTATGATTCTACGGTTTTGCCGTTGACTTGAGCGAACTGTTGAAGCTGTTGGTAGTCTTTGGCAATCTCGGGATTCTTCGTCTGCGACGGGGCTTGCAGTTGTTCGAGGATGCCGCTCATCTGAGCAACGCGAGTCAGGAATTCCGAGCGTTGGCGATCGAAAATTTGCGGTTTGGCCGTCAGACTCGCCAGCTCTTGCTGCTGAATTCTGACTTCCTGCACCGTGTTATTGAGGTTTGTCAGGATTTCCGCTTTCTCTCGGTCGATCGCTAGTTTTTCTCTAACTTGCTGTTTGTGATAGGATTCTACTCCCCGTCCCGCCACAGCACCTAAAACGGCAATACCAAGGACCAAGGCGTATCCGCAGCCGATTTTCTGCCTGATACCTAAGCGGCCCAACAGACTTTTCACGCCTATTTGAGGAGGGTTCTGCAGTTGATTTTTCAAAGCTAAGGTTAAAGACATGGGCAATGTACTCGTCACCTTTGAGAGGCACCATCTATATTCTAATTGATGCCTGCCTGAGGGTAAATAAAGTTCTGGCTTCAAGTCAGGTTTCGGCAGTTATGGGGTCTTTGCAGGGTTCCACAGCTCGATCGGCTTGACACTTTGGAGGAGTTATGCGTAACAAGTTATAGCAGAAGGAATAAGGCTCTTCGGCTGCCTTCGGCTCCCTTCCCTTCGGCGATACGAGCGGGCAAGTCGCTCAGAGTAAAAAAAGCAAGAAGGAAGAAGCAGTCAAAGACATGGTTTCAGTCATTAAGAACGTACTCACCGTCGGGCGTGGTTGCGATATAAGTCGCGAGTTATAAGTTGCAAGTTATGAGTTAGATTTCTGATTGAAAACTCTACTCTACTCGCAACCCACAACTCTCTCGCTGTTCCCCTACTGGCAAAGTCGAAATTGTGCTATCTCCGCAGGAATTCTTGAAGCATTAGGTACGTTGGCAGAGGCAGGAACGAAGATTCCCAGGCCGTAACTGCAACCCTCTGCAGTCGTGCATTCGCCCGGTTTAGCACTGATTTGATATTCGCCTTGGGATGGGGGAGTAAAAGAGATTGACGCCAGTTCGCCTGTTTTTTGACTGACAGCGACTTCCTGACCGCTTGCATCCTTGAGAGCTAGGCTTAAATCCTGGCAATTTCCGTCGCAAGTGGCAACAAAAACATACTCCACATTAGGATGCAACGTCGCTCTAAAAGGAGATGAAACTTGCTTGCGAACTTGGCCCAGCAACGGCACAAATACTAATTTTTGACCGTTGCCTTTCCGCTGGTCAACTTCTGTTTTCAAGCGACAAATAACCGTTTTTTGGTTGTCGGTCAGTTCTTGAGCAATCGCATTTCCTACAATTGCAGTACCGAGGATCAGCGCAAGACCGGAAATAACCAGATGTTTGAAATTCATTGATGTCCCTTAAAGTTAATTTTGGGTGATTGCAATAGACCGCTTTTGTCAGCAGTCTATTAGTTTATCTGGAGCCTATCACATTTGTTGACTTTTCCGAAAAAACAGGTCGGAGAAAAGTGCGATCGAACTCAAGTCTGGTTTGAGATGAATCTGGCGTCAGCTATCGCCGAAACTCCACAGATTGCAGAGCGTAGGAGCAGAACCTCGTCCTGATTGTATTGTACTAAATTAGGACGATCGCCATCAGTATCTAGAAACCAGGTTTCTGGGCGGATGCCTCGCAGCTCAAGCTACGATTTATAGTAGAGACCGGGTTTAACAAGACCTGAATCTGTCCAAGACTGTAAATCTCTGATACAGGTTCCCAGATTCCCTGTCAACAACATAATACAAATTTAAAAAAGTCTTGCTACCATCCTCAATCTTATACCAATTATTAAAATTCAAAGCGAACCGTAAGGACACGGCATTGCCGTGTCCCTACTCAAGATCCCTCCGTTAAATCCGTTAAATCCCTTCTACAATCCATTGCCTAACTTCCTTCTTCCGATCATTTATCACTCTTCCGAAATTTCCACGCAGGAACAAACTTAGAATCTCCCCAAACGCCGCGACGCTTTTTCTTAGCTTCGGCTTCCGCTTGTTCCAAAACACTGGCACTCGGACAGTTTTTCAAGTAAGGACGGTAAACCATTGCTAATCCTTCGCGGATCAAAACTTCTTGGGCAAATGTGCCGTTTGGCAAACGAACTTCGCTAACTTTGCGGCCGTAGCGGTCAGTATCGGTGACGGTCAAGACAACGCGACCCCCCCCTTTTTTGACGAGCTGCTGCATTCTTTGGTGCGCTAAATTTCCCCACTTAAATTGATTTTTTAGTGCTGATGCTTTGCTATTTTTCTCAGCATTTGTGTGCGCGACTTCCGGTGCATCTACACAGGCAAAACGCACTTTGATATCTTTTCCGGCGCTATCGCTGGCGACAAGGGTGTCGCCGTCGCTGACTCGCTTGACAGCATAGTTGTTGGGCGCTAACTTTTGTGGACACCCGAATAGTAGCAATAGCAGAGCAACTGCACTTAAGGTTTTTATTGTTGGGAAAAGGGGGATTTTTGTTGGGCTCATATTTCTCTGTTTTATTTAGTTTCCATCCAATTTTTCCCAGCGTGGATGTCAACTATCAGCGGTACGCTAAGTGGCAGAGCATTTTCCATCGCAGTTCTAATTTTCGGTTGCAATTCTTCCCATTCATCGGGAGGTACTTCAAAGATTAATTCATCGTGAACTTGCAGCAGCAGCCGCGCCTGATAGTTTTGCAAAATTTTGTGTACTTCAATCATGGCAAGTTTAATGATATCAGCACTAGAGCCTTGAATGGGAGCGTTGGCTGCGGCCCGCAAAGATTGGGCGTCATCTCTGCTGACAGATTTAAGTCTATCCGAGTGAATGTCTTGGGGATTGCGGCCTTTTAAGTCGAGGAGGCTTTCGCTCTCGAATTTTAAATAGCGGCGGCGGCCTAGAATTGTGGTAACGTATCCGAGGGCGATCGCCTCTTTTTTTACTTTCTCCAAAAATTCAAAAACCTTAATGTAACGCTCGTTAAATCGCTTAATAAACTCTTTCCCGTCTGCTGAAGTTTTGCCCATCGAGCGCCCAAACTTAATCGCCCCCATACCGTAAATTACCCCAAAATTAATCGTTTTGCCAAACCGTCTTTCGTCTGGCGTTACTTCCTCTTTTTCAAACAGCAGTTGAGCCGTTACGGTATGCACATCTCGGTTATTTTGGTAAGCTTCTATTAACACAGGTTCTTGACTCAAGTGAGCCAAAATTCGAAGTTCAATTTGAGAATAGTCAGCCGACACCATCAGCCAACCTTCTTCCGGCAAAAAAGCCTTGCGAATTTGTCGCGAAAACTCGGTGCGGATGGGAATATTTTGTAAATTTGGATTGGAAGAAGAAAGCCTTCCCGTACCAGTTGCAGTTTGGTTGAAATCTGTATGCACTCGCCCGGTTTCTGCACGCACTAACTGTGGCAAAGCATCGACATAAGTTGATTTCAACTTGGATAATGTTCGGTGTTCTAATAAATCGTCTACAATCGGGTGGTCTCCTTGCAATTTATCCAAAACAGCGGCGTCTGTAGAGTATCCCGTCTTCGTTTTGCGAGACTTTTTCTGAAACTCATCCGGGATTTTTTCTAACAATATCTCGCTGAGTTGTTTTGGGGAACCTAAATTAAACTTTCTCCCCGCTGCTTGATAAGTCTTTTCTTCTATTTCTTTTAAGCTCTTTTCTAGCTGTTGCGATAGTTCTTGCAGGTAAGCTGAATCAATGCGAATTCCGCAGAATTCCATTTCTGCTAAAACAGGTTCTAGGGGCTGTTCTACTTCCAGCAGCAACTTGTGCAAAGATTTATCGGGAAAGTTATGTTCGTCAGCTTTATCTAATTCACTTCTCAGTTTACCTACTAACTGAAATGTGGTGTGAACATCCATGCCGCAGTAGTCGGCTACTTCTCGAATGCTAATGTCAGCAATTGTTTTGTTTTTCGGCACTAATTCATTGTAAGTTTTGCCAACAATTTTTAAGTAGTGCCTTGACAATTCGCTGAGGCTGTGGCTGGTTTCGGGATTGAGTACGTAACTGGCTAGCATGGTGTCGAAGACGACTCCGGCTAGTTTGATTCCCTGACAGCGCAGGATCGATCGATCGAACTTAGCATTTTGCAGCGCCTTCGGATAATTCTCGCTTTCCAAAATCGAACGCAAAGCATTTAAAACTGTGGCTTTATCCAAGTTTTTGCCCGTTTTATGTCCCGTGGGAATGTAAGCAACATCCTCTTCGCCTGTTCCCCAACAGCAGCCAATTCCGACTAATTCGGCGTCTCGCGGTTCGATGGCGGTGGTTTCGGTATCCCACGCCACGGGTGAGGCTTTGTCGGTGAAGGTTTGCAGCAGTTGGACTAATTCGTTTAACTGTTCGGTTGTTTGAATTATTCGGGGTTTAATTGGCAGTTTGTTTTCCTGCTGCGCGGCTAGGGTTTCTGCGGGACTAAAAAACCACAACGCATCGTCTTCGGAACTTTCAGAAGTTGCAGGTGACTTATCTATTGTGGGGTGGGCATCGGGTTCGCCCTTTTCTACTGTGGCTTCTACACTCTTTTCTACTGTGTCTTCTACGCCCTTTTCTACTACGGTTTCTTCTACACCGCCGAACCTTTTTTGAATTTGTTTTACTTTGCTTAAAAATGTCTTAAATTCTAATTTTTCCAGCATCGGGATCAAGGCTGCTTCATCAAAACCTTTGAGCTGGCAATTTTCTAAGTCTACTTCCAAGGGCACGTCTTGGACAATTGTCGCCATGCGTTGAGAATGATAAGCAGCTTCTTTGCCTTCTTCTAGCTTTTTCTTAGTTGCTCCTTTAATCTCGTCGATGGCTGCATAAATGCCGTCGAGGGAATTGTAAGCTTCCAGCAATTGCAGGGCGGTTTTGTCGCCGATGCCTTTAACTCCGGGGATGTTGTCGGATTTGTCGCCGCAGAGGGCTTTGTAATCTACTACTTGTTCTGGCAAAATGCCGAGTTTTTCTTTGACTGCTTCCGGGCCGTATTCTTGGGATTTGCCTTTGCCCGATCGCCTGAGTTCATCGGTACTCAAATATAATACGCCGATTTGTTTTTCGGTGTCTACTAATTGAAACAAATCTCGATCGCCCGTGAGGATTTTGACCTGATAACCGGCCGCGCTGGCTTTGTTTGCCAAAGTTCCCAAAACATCGTCCGCCTCAAAACCGGGAGCAGTTATTGCAGGTAAATTCAAATAGGTGAGCAATTCTTGCAGGTTTTTGATATCCGGCTTAAAATCTTCCGGTGTTTCGGCTCGACCGGCTTTGTAGGTGTCGTCTGCTTCGTGGCGAAATGTGGGTGTGGCGAGGTCAAAGGCGATCGCCATGTACTGGGGGTCGTGGGCCGCCATTACTTCCAGTAGCGACTTGAGAAAGCCAAAACAGACGCTGGTGGGAATGCCCGTCGTAGTTCGCAAACCCCCATCTCGACTTTTGGCAAAGGCGAAGTAGGAGCGAAAGGCCAGGGAGTGACCGTCAACTAAGATGAAGATGGGAGCTTGATTTGCCGACACAGACACAGTTACCGATCGCACGAAAGGATTTTCTCATTGTACTCAGTTGTCAGTCGGCATTGATCGACCGGAAGGATGGCCGAGAGACTTGAGAACGGTTGACAGTTGAGGGGGTCTCGGCTTACTGTGCAGCTTGGCTGAGAATAGTAGAAGATGTTAAGTGGGATTCCCTACCGGATAGCTTCGCTTCACGCGAATTTACAAACACCTGCAGATCGAAGCCTATGGCTGACATTAATCGATGCTACGAAATCCTCGAAATTGAGCCTGGAGCTTCCTTAGAAGAAATTAAGCGCGCTTACAGGGATTTAGCGTTTGTGTGGCATCCCGATCGGTTTGCCAACAATGACCGCCTGCAACAAAAAGCTCACCAAAGATTAACAGAAATTAATGAAGCTTACCAGCAGTTGGTGTTGTTTCTGAGTCAGCCTGAATCATCGGGGTCGATCGAAAAACAGTTTCCGCAGCCACCGCCGCCTGCGCCGGAAAAGCCGCTGAGAAGGCCTTCTCGAAAATCAGTGGCTAGGCCTGGTTCCCAGCGCAGTCAAACCCGCCCAAAAACCGCCTCCAAAAAATTTCAAACTCAAAAGAACTCTTCAAGCAAGAAACGATTTACCACTCACAGCCGTCAAGCGTGGCGGGGCAGAAAGCAACCAGGGCGAAGCGTGGCGAGGGAAGCACGGCCATCTCAACACTATCGAAAGCTTACCTCGAAAAGGAAAAAAGAATTTTCAACTCAATACTCACAACCGCGAAGCGCGCCGAGGGAAGTGCGGCCATCTCAACACTATTCAAGCTTCCCTTGGTGGCCGCTGGCAATCGCCGTGGCGAGTTACGCTTTGACCGGTTGGATTTTGACGAGATCAGCCGCCCCGCTGTGGATGTGGGCTTTAATTTGTGGTGCCGATTGGCTGTGGGTCGCGATTTTGCTGGCGGAGGGTTCGGCAACGCCTAGAGTGTGGCTGGCAGCGTTAGTTTTAGGTGGGGCGGTGGGGGGGTCGATCGCCGGTTTTCAGGCGGGAGGAATGGAAACAGGGGCTGCTTGGGGCGCCGTTGGGGCTGGTTTGGGGGCGATCGCCAGTTCCGAGGCCGAGTCGCGGGCTGTGGCTGCTGTTTTGGGTGTAGGGGGAGTGGTGACAGTGGTGGGATTGATGGCGGGAACAGATTCTGGGAATTGGGTTAAGGTGTTGGCGGCGGCCGTGTGTTGGGCGATTGTCGGCTTGACGTGCGGGCTGGCGGCGGAAGTAGGTGGGAATTCTGACGGCCCCGTCGGGCTCGGAGGTGCGATCGGGCTGGGGATTGGGGCGTGGGGTGGGGTGTGGGCTGGGGCGGGTTCGGGGGCGATCGTCCAAGCTTTCGCTATCGCCGGGTCTAAGACTGTTTATGGGGCTTGGGCTGCGATCGGCATTATTGCTGGAGTTGTGGCGCGGATGGTAGCTGCAGAAAGGTTGAGCCACAACGGCAGCGGGCTTTATACGTTTATCCTGTTGGTGGCTACTTCGGGTTTCGGGCTGTGGCTGGGACGGTTGGTTGGGCGAGCGGATCTTTTGAATTAATCATTAGTCATCAGTAATTAGGGAAAATTACCCATTACCCATTACCCATTATCCTATTTTATAGAAACTGCCAAGACGATTAGGAGTTTCTTGTTTGCTGAAACCTGAGTTTAAAGTTGCTGCTTCCTTCTTCCTGCAGCATAACTCCCAGCACTTATCGCTTTTGAGCAGCGCTTCAAACTCAGCCCTTGGCAAAGGCTGGCTGAAAAAATAACCTTGAATTTCGTCGCACTCGCGATCGCACAAAAAATCTAGTTCCTGCTCATTTTCTACCCCCTCAGCAACCACCCTCATGTTCATGCAGTGTGCCATTTGAATAATAGCTACTGTAATCGCTGCATTTTGGCGATCGTCTGCAATATCCCGAATAAAACTCTTGTCAATTTTTATCGCATCAAATGGAAAGCGTTTTGGATAACTCAAAGAAGAATATCCCGTCCCAAAATCATCAATTGCTATCCTAATCCCCAGATCCCTCCACACCGTAAAAGCTTTAGCTGCTGCTATTTCGTCTTGCAAAACCAGACTTTCCGTCAGTTCTAATTCCAAACACTTGGGATCGAGACCAGTTTCTGTTAATATCTCCCTGACTCTTTCCGTGAAATTTTTGCGCTCGAATTGACGGGCTGACACGTTAACTGCCACTCGCAGGGGCGGCAAACCTGCTCTTTGCCATGTTTGAGCTTGCCTGCAAGCAGTCTCTAATACCCATTCGCCCAACGGTGCAATCAAGCCCATTTCTTCAGCCATTGGAATAAATTCCCCCGGGGAAACTCGCCCCCGTTCTGGATGATTCCAGCGCACCAAAGCTTCAGCACCAATCATTTTACCTGTTTTAATTTCAATTTGCGGCTGATAGTATACTTCAAATTCTGAACTTTTTAAAGCATGGCGCAGGGAAGTTTCTTGAAGAAGTATATTGATGAAATAACTGGCATTTTTTGCACTGTAAAAATGATAAGTGTTACCGCCTTCTAGCTGAGATTGATACATTGCTATATAAGCATTTTTCAGCATTTCATCTCCGTCGATGCCGTCCCCTGGATACAAACAGATCCCCATACTAGCAGTGACATAGACTTCGCAATCTTTGACAATCATGCCTTGGGATACAATATCTAAAATGTTTTGAGCAATGTTAGCCACATCCTGTTTTTCTTCAACAGGTTTGAAAATCAGCGCAAATTCGGCAGCTTCCAAGCGAGCAACAATATCAATGTTTTCCATGCAGTTACTTAGCCGCTGGGCGATGGTACAAAGCACAGAGTCGCCGATATCGTGTCCCAAGGTACTGTTAATGCGGTTGATTTTATCTAAGCTAAGCGTGACAAGCGGAACGACTCCTGACAATTCTTTTTGACCATCTAATATTCGGCTTAACTTTTCTCGCAACAATGAACGATTCGGCAGATTGGTCAAGCTGTCATACTGATGTCGGTAGAGGGCGAGTTGAATAGTTGTGTGCAAGTTTTTTTCTTCAAATGGCTTGACAATATAGCCGAACGGTTTTGTACTATTGACTCGTCGCAAAGTATTTTCATCGGCATAAGCTGTCAGATAAACTACTGGAATTTGAAATCGCGAACGAATTTCTTCGGCTGCGGTAATACCGTCTATTTCTCCTTGCAAGTTAACATCCATCAAAACTAAATCGGGTCGGAATTTGGCTGCCGATTCAATCGCTTCTTCTCCCGAATAGACCATACCAGTTATTCTATATCCTAGAGAGATTAAACTGTCGGAAATGTCTTCCGCAACGATGCTCTCGTCTTCAACTATCAAAATTTTTTTCTGGGACACTAAATTCTCTCCTATGAGTGTATTTGGGTTGGGGAAAGGTTATTTTAAAATTCGTGCCAGCAGTGTCTAAGAGCTCTATTTTGCCCCGGATCAGCTTGACTAAAGACCCGACCAGTCGCAAACCCAAAGTTCGGGCTTTTCGATAATCTAAGTCTTGAGGAAAACCAATTCCGCTGTCGCTCACGCTTAGGACGCAAAATAGGTTTTTATTTAAATAAAAATCTATGTTAATTTTACCTTTTATTTGTCCTTTAAAAGCATATTTAAGGGCATTTGTCACAAGTTCATTAATAATTAATCCGCAAGGAACTGCCGTATCAATATTGAGAAAACACGGCATAATATTTGTTTCTAAATTAACGCATTCTGCATGAGTTTCATAAGCTTGGAATAAATTGTGGGCGAGATTTTGGATATATTCAGCAAAGTCAATTTTTGACAAGTCTTTGGATTGATACAATTGTTCGTGAACCAGAGCCATTGAGCTGACTCGATTTTGGCTTTCTTTTAACATTTCGCTAACGCGGCTGTCTTGGATGTAGCGGGACTGAAGTTTGAGCAAACTGGAAATAACTTGGAGGTTGTTTTTGACGCGGTGGTGAATTTCTTTGAGTAGAACTTCTTTTTCTGCAAGGGATGCTTTGATGCCATCCTCGTCGCGCTTGCGATCTGTAATGTCCCGCACTACTGCTTGAATTACTTTTTTCCCGTTAATTTCCATTGCATTTAACAGCACTTCAGCGGGAAATTCTGAACCGTCTAACCGTTTGTGTAACCAGTCAAAGCGACAGCTACCTGTTTTCATTGCTGTCGATATTCTCTGTGCTGCTAGACTGGATGAGTCTTGTCCAATCGGCTGAAATTGCGGCGAAAATTGGCTTAATTTTTTACCGTAAAACTGCTCTTTATTCCTGCACCCAAAGAGGGTTATGGTGGCGTGGTTGCAGTCAAAAATTTCGTCTTCTTCCAGTAGCATTACTGCGTCGCTGGTGGCTTCGTAAAGGCTGCGGAATTTGCGTTCCGACTCTTGCAAAGAAGCGATTAATTGGGTTTTTTGAGCTTCGGCGCATTTGCGGTCGGTAATGTCTATCCCTACTGAAACTGCTGCGGTTCCCTGATGATATTTCTGAGCTACTATCAAATAGTTGCGGACGGAACCGTTAATTTCTATTTCTATTTCTTGCCAGGTTTGCTGACATGAACTGTTAAAAAAGTTTCGGATCAGTTCTCCAAAAGTCGAGCCTTTGTCGAGAAAGTTGATTTCTTGACCTACAAAGGTTTCAGGAGACAGGTTGAACGAGGTTGCTAAGTGCTGGTTGACTCCAATATACCGCAAATCTGAACTGATCCAAGAAATCAGTCCGGGCACGGCATCCAACACGGCCCGAAGTTGGTCTGTAGCTTCTTGGAGTGCTTCTTCCGAGCGCTTGCGATCGCTAATATCTGTCGCCGTTCCGCACAAGCCTAAAATAGCGCCGTTTTCCGCTTGGTTGACGATGCTGTTGACGCGCAGGTAGACGGGAGTACCGTCTTTGCGAATGTGTACTGTTTCGTAAGGAGAATTAGCGATTTGTGACTGAATTTTAGTTCTCGCTAAAAGTTGTGCACATATTTCTATTGGTCTAGTTTTTTGCTCGGGAACTAAAAAATCGGTGAAGCTGCGTCCGATCATTTCTGGCGGTTCGTAACCGTAGATGCGTTTGGCGGCGGAATTGACAAAAGTCAAGAGCCCTTGAATATTGATCGACCAAATCAATTCTTGGGAGGTTTCTACGAGGTTGCGGTACTTTTTTTCGCTTTCGGCAAGCGCTGCATTGAAGACTGCCGTCTGCTGCTGAAGTCTCTCTTGTAATTCTTGATTTGCCGTTTCCAGAGTTGCGATCAACTGTTCGCGCTCGGTAATTTCAGTAGAAACACCCACTGCCCCAACCACTTCGCCGTTTCCATCTCGCAGCGCTGATGATCGAATTTCGTGGAGAAAATGTCTCTCTCGGACGTTCCAAGTACGATCGTTTCCTGCTAATACCTGGGCAATATTTTCTAAGATATCTGGCTGGCTGCTGTAAACTTCAAAAATCGATAGCCCGACAGTTGCACCTAGTTTGAGTCCCAAATTTTCTAATCCTTTCCCTGCTGCAAGGGTTAACTTGCCTTCTCTGTCTGTTGCCCACAGGAAAATTGGGGCACAACTGACAGCGGCGTGAAGGGTTTCGTTGGCTTGTTTGAGCCGATCGATTTCTGCGTGAAGCAGATCCTGAGTGGTGTTTAATTCTACCGTTAGTCGATCGGCTTTTTGCTGCCAACTGGCAGCAGTATCGCACATTTCTGCGAAATGGCGGGAACGACAGAGGGATTGGTTGCAGTGTGACATGGTTACTCTAGGGCGCACTGTATATTTAACCCCAGCCTATCTTTTAAGCATAAACTTTTTAAGTCAAATATTACAATTAGCAGGAATACTCATCACACCAATATGCGATATATTAAAGCTACTTTAAAGGATTCAGAAATTGCGGCTCGCTCAGGCTTTCGGGGGACAGTTCACAAATTGATAATAAGCTGCATAATGCCTGCCAGTCGGTATTTTTACGGTAACTATTTGTAGGAGTGCAAAAAGAAGTTCCGCAATCCTCGGCTTGCACAAGAACGGAGATTGTAAATTTATTATATTTGTTTGCGTAGATTCACGCACCGAGGAATCTGGAATCTGGAATTTGTAAATATAGCCAGCGCCTGAATGGTTAGGAGGTACTTAATTTGTGAAAATCATGAGGTCGATTCCCTCTTCTTTCTGCCTTATTCCTTCTTCCCTATTCCCTATTCGCTATTCTCTATTTCTTCCATCCGCTACATCCGTTACAGAATCCGTTGCCGAACTTCCTTCTTCCTTCAATTAACTCCCCAAATTTGGACAGTTTTGTCTATACTGGCGCTGATAATAGTTTCACCATCGCTGCTAAAAGTAAGACCAGTAACAGAGTTTAGATGTCCGCTGAGAGTGTGAATATTTTCGCCGGTACTGGCATTCCAAAATTTGATATTACTATCCGCACTAGCACTGACAACAGTGCGTCCGTCGGGACTAAAGGCGATCGCGTTTATTGAGTTAAAATGCCCGGCCAATGTGATTGAACTATCTGGATTCGATAGCTGTCGCAGTTGAATGTTTCTGTCCCAGCCACCCGTAGCCAAAGTCTGCCCGTCTGGACTGATAGCCAGACAATTCGCATAACCCTTAATTGTTTGGGAGCATTCTCTGCTGCGGAGGTTCCACAGTTTAATTGTACCGTCAGAACTGCTGCTAGCGAGAGTGTGTGCGATCGGGCTAAAAGCAAGACTAACAATTCCTGCTTTATGAGAGCCCCAAGTTAAAAGACTGCCAAAAGTACAGATTAACTTTCCCGTCTCTAAATTCCAAATTTTGATAGTAGTATCTGCCGAACCGGTGGCGATAACTTGACTGTCGGGACTGACGACAATTGCGCTAATTTCCCCTTCATGTCCGAGGGAAGTATGCCGCAATTCTCCTCCCTGCCAAATTTCGATCGCGCGGTGTTTTGGAGTATTTCTGCTCCTCACAAACACTTCGCTTTCTTTGCAAAGCACAAAATTTTCTTGAGCGCGGGGATACTTGTCAACAGTATAGAGTATTTCTCCTGTATCTACATCGCAAATTCTAATAATTTTCCCGTGCAAACTCGCCGTGTAATATCCTCCGGGACTAATCGCAACATTTGTCCCAGTTTTGACCGTGCGGATGCAGTCAAAAAGCTTGTAAGGCACAAAGTCTTTTAAAGCTTGACGCACTAGAGGTTCTGTCCTAGAGCGCAAAATTAAATAGGCAACTCGCTGCACTTCTGCTGCGGGGTCAAGCAGCGCCTCAATTGCTAAATTTAAACCAGCGCCTCCGTATTTAGGAGCATCTTTAACGGCGGCAATCCGCGACTCGATACTAGGGCTGTTGAAGCGCTGCTTGACCCCGGCCATACCTCCCAAAACTGCGCCGGCGATCGGGATTTGACTTTGGCCGCCGAGGACGGCATCATATTCTCTAGGTGGGTTAGAATTGTCGGCCATCATACGATTTTAGATTTTAGATTTTGGATTTTAGATTGAAGAATTGGGAAACAATGATTGCCTAAGGGTTGGGAGCTTGCCTAAAGTTGCTTTTTTCTCTCGGTATGGTATCAATTTAAAACTTAAAATTTGCTAATTACACGACGCTGGACACAAAACCGCCAGAAACCGAGTTTATGTGCAGATGCTATCCTGCCCAACCCCATATTTCTCGTATAAAGCGGGTTGAATAGCGCAAGTTCTAACTTCTTGACTGGTGCTGTTTATGCTATTATAATCAAATCAGCGTTTTACACAAAAATCCGAAAGTGATATGTCACACTTCACAACTATCAAGGTTCAGATCAAGAACGGCGAACTGCTGCATCAAGTGTTGGAAGAGTTGGGTTATCAAGTAGAGTCCAATGTGCAGGTACGGGGTTATCGGGGTGACAAAATTAATGCCGAGTACGTGATTCGGCAATCCAATGGTTACGATTTGGGTTTTCGCCGCAGCGGAGAGGATTACGAATTGGTGGCGGATTTTTGGGGCGCTCGAATTAATCAGCAGGAATTTATCAATTCAATTAGTCAAAAATACGCGCGCAAAAGTTTGATGGCGGCGGTGGAGTCAGAGGGTTTTCATGTTGAAGAAGAGGAAACTTTGGCAGATGGAACGGTGAGAGTTGTAGTTGGTCGATGGGTTTAAGACTCCCGCTTGATTAACTCGTTTTTAGGTATCAAGAGGAATTACCATGTGGCGATCGGCGATCGTACTAATTATCCTCGCGCTTGTAGTTGGCCTGGTTGGCGCGATCGCCCTTGGAGCATACCGCTGGCATCTCGGTACAAAGGAACTGCCAGCAAATCTGGAAGCTGCGCGATCGCCGATTAAACCTGTCACATTTGATGGCGCAACCTTTATTACAGGGATTTTGGATCATCTAATTCCACCCGTTTAACCTGCTCTAAAGGTAGATCTAGCGCTTCGGCAATTTGTTGGTCGCTCAAGCCAAACTGCCGTAATTTATCAATTGTTTCAATCTTAGTTTGATTTTGGCTTTTCTGCTGCAAGTCGGGATTTTTCGGCTGACTTTTATCGGGGGTAGGAGTAGAAGGATTAGGACACTTGTTAATGTAGCTAATTTTGTTACTATTTTTAAAAGTATTTTTATTACCAAGATTTATATTATGATTTATTTGCCTTTCTATAACGGATTCAAGATTACTTTTTTTGACAGGTTCGCCAAACACTTCAGATAACATTTGCAAAAGCTCGTAACTGGCTTTTTTAACGTGCTGGGAGCTATAACCATAAGTTTCTGCAACGTCAGCATATCTTTGACGATTCAGTATTCCTGCGATAATCCTCCGCTGCAAGTTATTTAGACGTTTACCTGTGTTGGTATAGACAGCTTCATCGACAAATTGCAATATCTGAGGACTGTCCATAGGTGGCATGGTGAGATAGGTATGGTTACTATACCAAACTTTTTCCAACTTTTTCCAACTTTTTGAGCTTCGCATCCCCATTTTAGGAAGTTCCAACTTTTTCCAACTTTTTTTCCTTTACATTTTTTGTGCGATCGGTCTAGGATGGAAAAAAATTAGGAGGTGATTTATGGGAAGAGATCGAGTTTGGCCAAGAACTTGGAATACTTACTCTGAATTGCCTGGGTATCAAGTTAAGTTTAACGTTGATACATCATCAGGTCTTGTAATAGGCTTCCTGGTAGCACCTACCAGTGAGTCTGATCCAGATCACAACCATGTTCATTATTGGTATAATAACCAATTACGGCAATCTGGCTACCAAATGAAGAGTGGAGGTAGGCATTTTGCTTCGAGTTTTTCTGATTATGTGATCGAGGATATAGGGCAAAAACTGCCTGAGCTCTTGATGAAATAGATGGCAGGAGATATATACTGTTTATATATAGTATATGGGGGTAAAACCCCTGACAAGTGGTTCGTTTAGCCGTTGACTTTTTCAGAACGGTGAAAGGCATTTATTCAGATGTCTACAAAGGGGAGATAGCAGGGCGTATAACTGTTTACATCTGAGTTTTACTTAACAGCATTAGCAATAAATATTAAATACTGAAACCTCATGGCTGATCCACTTGCCTTAGCGAAAATCGGACCTAATGCCGACCTGAGCGGTGCCGACCTGAGCGATGCCGACCTGCGTGGTGCCAACCTGCATGGTGCCAAACTGAATGGTGCCGACCTGCGTGATGCCAAACTGAATGGTGCCGACCTGGTTACGGCCAAACTGGATGGTGCAAACCTGAGTAGTGCCAATCTGAGTAAGGCCAACCTGCACCTTGCCTACCTGCAAAATACCAACCTGCAAAATGCCAACCTGCAAAATGCCAACCTGGGTAATGCCTACTTGCCTGGAGCCGACCTGCGTAGTGCCGACCTGCGTAGTGCCAACCTGAGTCAGGCCGAGCTGCCTAATGCCGAGCTGCCTAATGCCGACCTGCGTGATGCCAACCTTAGTAAAACCGACTTTACTTCTGCCGACCTGAGTTATGCCGACCTGCGTGGTACTAATCTAGAAGATGCCGATCTGGAGTGGGCCAACCTGCAATTTGCCAAAAGGTAGGGTTTGGGCATGAGTTTCGCGATCGCATGATTCGGGACTACTTCCTGTTTACGTCTGCCTTGGCGATTGCTATAAATTAATGGTGTAGTTGTAAGTGATTCAAGCTGTTGAATGTGTGACTAATGTTCAAAGCTCGCCCTAACGAAAAAACCAAAGCGCGCTCGCCCTAATTCAAAAACTAATATCGCTCTCATTCCATCACATCATCTGTTGTCGGTTCACCAGGGTAAAAATCCTCGCTAAAAATTTCTTCTAACGTATACTGACAATTCTCTGGAAAAGTTTTTCGCGGCAGATTTGTTTCTCCAGAAGCTAATGCCATTCCTTTGATGTAAGCTGTCTGGAGAGCTTCTTGTAGGTAAGGTTGGAGACTTGGATTCTCTTTGAGTAACTCTAATATATCGATACGCTGGATGCAAACTGTATTCACCCAACTGCGACTTCTTTTTGATACTTGATATTCCCATTTAAGCAAATGTCCAATCAAAATACTCAAGCGGTTTCTTAATTCGGCGCGTTGTTGTTTTCCCAATGACTCAATCTCCTCGATTAAATTAGGTAGGTCAATTTGACTCCATTCTCGATGTTTGAGGAGTTTTGCTTGTTCCTGAGTCCAAGCATAAAAATCTGTTTCATAAAGACTTTGTATTAAAGTTCCCGGTATTTGTTCACTTTGTGGTGTTTGCATAAAAATATCAAAATTTAGTGTTCTTTCCTAAATTATACTTAACAGCTTCATTATCCGGCTGATTTCTTAGTCTCGCGTTGCGAGTAATTCGTTTTTGTAGGGGCAATCCCCCCGTGGTTGCCCCGGTTTCAACTTCATAAAGAGGGTAACTTTCCCAAAAAACCCTACCTCAAAAACAACTTATACGCCGGATTCTGACTCTCATCCCCATACTGATAGCCCAGCGTATCCAAAAAAGCCTGCCATTCCTGCATCTCATCGGGCGGTACTTGAATTCCCACCACAATTCGCCCGTAATCAGCGCCGTTATTCCGATAGTGAAAAACGCTGATATTCCAGTTAGGACTCATCGAGCTCACAAACTTCATCAACGCACCCGGACGTTCTGGAAATTCAAAGCGATAAAACAATTCGTGATGTGCCAGCATCGAACGCCCGCCCACCATATGCCGCACGTGCAATTTCGTTAATTCATCATCAGTTAAATCCAAAGTGTTGAAGCCACAATCTTCAAAACTTGCCGCTATCTTTTCCGCATCGGCACGGTTTTGAATTTGTACACCTATAAAAATATGTGCCTCTTTTTCATCCGCAATTCGATAGCTAAATTCAGTTAAATTGCGTTTGCCCAGACATTCGCAAAACCTCCGGAGACTTCCCGGTTGTTCTGGAATTGTGACTGCAAAAATGGCTTCGCGGCGTTCGCCAAACTCGGCTCTTTCTGCTACAAAACGCAGGCGATCGAAATTCATGTTCGCGCCGCACGCAACAGCAATTAATGTTTCTCCTGCGATTTGTTCCCGTTCCACGTAAGCTTTCGCACCTGCGATCGCCAAAGCGCCGGCAGGTTCTAAGATCGATCGCGTATCTTCAAAAACATCCTTAATCGCCGCGCAAACATCATCCGTATCCACCAAAATAATCTCATCCACATACTCCTGACACAACCGAAAAGTTTCCTCCCCCACTTCCCGCACAGCAACGCCATCAGCAAATAAACCCACCTGCGACAAACGCACCCGTTTACCCGCTTTCAGCGATTGATTCATTGCATCGGAATCGATGGGTTCGACGCCAATAATCTTAATTTCCGGCCGCAACCGCTTGACATAAGCCCCAATTCCCGAAATCAATCCACCGCCGCCAATTGCCACAAAAATCGCGTGAATTGGTTTTTGATGTTGCCGCAGAATTTCCATGCCGATCGTACCCTGTCCAGCAATCACGTAGGGGTCATCAAAAGGGTGAATAAAAGTCATACCTTTTTCCGCCTCTAATTGGCGCGCAAAGGCGTAGGCATCGTCGTAGGTATCCCCATGCAAAACGACCTCTCCACCCCGGGATATTACCGCATTTACCTTCACCTGCGGCGTCGTTACGGGCATGACGATGATGGCGCGAGTTCCCAGGTGGCGGGCGGCGAGGGCGACTCCTTGGGCGTGGTTGCCGGCGGAAGCTGCAATGACACCTTGTGCTAGCAAATCCGGCGACAGTTGCGCCATTTTGTTGTACGCACCCCGCAGTTTGAAGGAAAACACCGACTGCATATCCTCTCGCTTCAGCAAAAGTTTATTGTTGAGCCGTGCTGATAGATTCGGGGCTACTTCTAGGGCTGTTTCTTGAGCAACATCGTAGACGCGGGCGGTGAGGATTTGTACCAGGTAATCGCAAAGCATGGGGTTAGCAGGTTGGTTGATGCCGGATGGTGGGATAATTGTACGGCACTTGTGTTAGTATTTTGCGGGGAATTGGCGATCCTCTTCGAGGGATTCGCTAACGGGCGATCACAAGTTTTCAATCAAAAATTTTCGCTTTACGAACATAATAAGCGTGAAGACTATGAATAATATTTCGTTTTGACCGCTTACCCCGGTTATAAAATCCAGTTTGTGAGCGTATTAGTCCGTAATCCTTGATTTAGTATGTAAATTCATGGACGTACAAATTACAGATTTGCGTGCTGGCGACGAGCCAAAAATTCAACAGGTAGCTAAATTAATAGTTGAAGGTTTTAAAGAGCATTGGCCCGGTGCTTGGTCCGATCTAAATTCTGCTTTGCAAGAAGTGCAAGAATCTTTAGGAGCCGATCGCATCAGTCGAATTGCTGTCGGCAACAGCAATCAAGTTTTGGGATGGATTGGCGGGATTAAACAGTATGACGGTAATGTTTGGGAACTGCACCCGCTGGTAGTGAGAACAGAATTTCGCGGACAAGGAATTGGTCGATCGCTCGTAGCTGATTTAGCAGCAGAAGCTAAAAACCGGGGAGGGATCGTGCTGTGGGTGGGTACCGACGACGAAGACAATCAAACAACTCTTTCAGGCATCAATCTTTATCCTAACGTTTGGGAACACGTCGCCAAAATTAGAAATTTGCGCGGTCATCCCTACGAATTTTATCAAAAAATGGGTTTTGCGATCGTGGGAGTGATGCCCGACGCGAACGGAATTGGCAAGCCAGATATTTTCATGGCAAAGCGGTTGTAAAGTTTAATGTAGGTTCTAAATTTACTAAATGGTCGCTTGCCAATTCAACACTTAGCAAAATTAGTTGTTGAAAGTTTCCCAGAAAATCGGTCTAGTCTGGACGTGCGAAACCCGTTAGAGGGTCGCTGATAAACAAACCCAGAACTAACGAATCCATCACCGTATCCCAGACAGGAGTCAAACGCTCTGCATCGTCAACCCAGTAATCAAAAGTAATCAAACACTGAACATTAGAACCCAATCCAATACAGATTCGCGAATAAGCTTCCCGCTGTTCTGGAGGGTCTATAAACTTAAATTCAGTCCAAACAACGCGGGCCGTTTGCCGCTTCAATTGGATAATTTCCCCAAAAGCGATCGGATTTCTGGTATCATCTTCAACCACCTTCTGTAATAGCGGCACCAGCGGAAAATCGGCCCAGTTACCAGGTGGTAGCAAATTAAACGAAACCTCCAAACGACAATCATCATCCGGCGGCTTTTTATCTGTAAATCGGAACGAGTTTGTATCGGGTTCAAAATGCCAATCTTCCGGGACATCAAAGCGAACTGCACCTCTTCCTGCTACAAAAATTCGAGTTCCAGGCTTTGACTTCCAATTGTGGTCTTCTTTAAGCTCTAAGGTTTCCTTGAGCCATTCTTGCTTTTTGCGCTTAGACATAAACAGAACACCAAATTGCTGCTAATGTGTAGTTTTAGACCTTGCAAACACATTTTAACTTTATTTTCGTCGCCGTTTGCTCAAATATAACAATCCTTACAAAAATTATGAATTCCTCTCTTCTCTATTCCTCTGTGTTCTCTGCGCCTCTGCGGTAAAAAAAAATTCCTTTCACAATTTGCTAAGTTTTATTTTCCACTCTTGGGAACCACATACCTAATTCCGCCTTTATTCCCAGCCGCATCGCCCTTATAACGCGGGATAACATGAATAGCCGCATGAGTGCGACTTTGACCAGCCTGTTTATTAATATTTATTCCCACATTAAACCCGTCAGGCTTAAATTCTTTAGTTAACATCTCTTGTACCTTATTAGCCATAAACCAGCAAGCCGATTGCTCTCGAAACGGAAGTTCAAAATAATTGGCAACGTGACGCTTGGGGATGATTAAAACATGACCTTTGCTGGCGGGATAACCGTCAAACATCGCATAAGCTGTTGCTGATTCAGTTAGCAAAATTAGGTTTTTATACGGATTGCAGAATATGCAGTTATTAGTAGAATTTCTTGGATGGTTGTAATGCACGTATTTGTAAATTTCGCAATACTCATCTAGGTGAACTGGCTTAAATGGAAGTTTGACAATGCACTGATATGTAGGTTTTTTGTGGACATAATGTTCTCGAAAGCCTTCTTTTTTGATATCCCTTCTCACCGCAAAATACGCATTCCCTCCTGGTTTCAACAGGTGCGACACTTCCATCAGGACATTAGCTTGTTCTTCAGGAAACAAAACATTCAAAACATAAAAGCAAATGATTGTGTCGAATTTATCTTCGGGGAATTCCGGGAAATAATAAGGGTCATAACCCGTAATATCGAAGCCTTTTTGCTGCAACAATTTCACATCGCTGCCGAAGCCGCACCCAAAATCTAAGACTTTCCCTTGCAGCAAGTTTTTATCCAATAAAAATCTTGCCGGGAATGATAGGGAAATTCTTTCGATTGCCGTCAGGTGGCTGAATTTATTTTGTTGCTTTTTCATGGCGGCATAAATTTGATTTAAATCGATATTTTTCAGTCCGCGCACCATCCGGACGATAGTTTTTGTAGTAGTGATTTCAAGATCCGAATGTTATCTAAAAATTTTACCATTATTGGAGTTTGGCGATCGCCCCTTTTTCCACCAACACCTTACCAGTCACCAAATCCCGCACCGTCGCCAACAAAACCCGCCTCTCATCCACCTCAAAACTCACCGAAACCCTGTCAATTCCCAATACCCCAGGCGGGTTCAAATGCGCCACACAAACTTGCTGGTGGTGGCTTTCCAGAGACCGAAAATCCGTTTTTTTGTTGAGCCAACTGCTCGTCATTTGCCCTTTTTCGTTAAAAATAACCTCCGCTTGCGATACCTCCGCAACTTCCCCAATATCTAACCGAATTTCCCTTTGCCCTTCAATTGCCACTTGCAGCGTCAACTCTTCGGAACTTTGACAGGGATACTTCATTTCCTTGCTAAATATCGGCGAATAAGCATAAGCTTTAGCATAAGGTTCCCAGAGGCGAATTGCATAGCTGTGGCGCAAATAATCGTCAACACTCGCTAATTGTGTCAACGCTAAAGCACCGTGTCCCACTGCTTCAAAAGGCTTATCTCTTTGGACTTTTTGCCGCCCAAAATACGAAACCACTAAATTAGATATAGCCGGAATTAAAGAAGTCCCTCCTACCAACAAAACCTGTTCGATATCTGCTTTGCCGATACCTTTTCCCATTGCAATGCTCAGCACTTCATCTAAACTTTCCCGCAACTGTTCTAACAACTGCCTAGATTCCATAATTTCCTCAAGCTTGTCTCGGTTTAGCTGCAAGTCGTAAGACATAAAATTTTCATCGTCAAACCAGCTTTCCTTCGCCTCATTAACTTGAGAAAGTTGAATTTTTAATTTTTCCGCTATTTCTAATAAGTTTTGCCAGCCAACTGGGCCGACTTCTGCCCGCGACGAACCAATTTGCCGCAAATAATCTTCGACAATCCAGATGTCAATATCTTCGCCGCCGACATAAGCATCGGATTTTGCCAACACTTCGGCACGCACCCCCCCCAGCCCCCCGTTGGTAAGGGGGGGAGCGAGATTTCTCCCCCCCTTGGTAAGGGGGGGTAAGGGGGGGGTTAGAGCAGTACGGACTAAACTTAAATCTAAAGTTCCGCCGCCAAAATCAACTACTAAAACTAGAGAGCCGGGGCGTTGTACTGCATATCCCAGGGCGGCGGCTGTGGATTCATCTATTACCTGAACTTCCGCAACTCCCAAACTTTCTCCTAAGTCGCGAAACCAATCTAGATATCGCTCAAATGCTCCGACTGGTACTGTAAAAATTACTTTGTCTGGCTGTATATTGTGTAAATATAATTGTTTCCAAATAGTCTTAATAAACTGTTCTGCTACTGATTCCGCTGTGTAGGTGTCGCCGTCGATATTGCGGGGCGGCGGCTGAAAGTCGGCAGCTAAATTGCGTTTAAAAGCTTTGAAAAAGCGGTCTGGCTGGGATTGCCCCAAACGCTGCGAGCGCACTTTTTCTCCCAGCACCAACTCTCCGGCATTTTTCACAAAGACTAAAGTCGGCACTACAGATATTTCTCGAATATCTCCGCTCAAATTCTTCGTTTTAAAAATGCGGGACATCTCGCCCAAGCGCAAAGTTTCTGGTGTTTGCGTATCTGGGTTAATAATGCACACAACCGTATTGCTGGTGCCGAAGTCAATGGCAACTGTAGTCATGTTGATTTATAATTTAAAATTTAATTTTTCATGCCCGCTGGAAGGGTACGACTAACTTTAGCAGGAGTAAGAATTCGTTCTCCCTCTCGATAGCCGACAAACCGAATATAAACTAATTCTCCTTCGGTTATATCCTCAACATCCGGCTGGTGGAACTGCGGATTGTAAGCAGTTTGTTCCCACGCAGAACCAATCATTTCAAAATCCCAACTTGATAAAAGATTTTCTAAGGGAGTAAACAAAGCGGAGAGATTTCTGGCGGGCATATCCGGCTTGGCTTCTGCCATTTTGCGGGCGGCGGGATAGTTTGTTAACAAAGTTTGCAACTGTTCAAAGGTAGCGCGGCGAAAATCGGCAGTTAGTTGAGCTTTTTGCTGCTGCAATTCCGATCGCAGCCGGAAACACTGCTGCCTCAATTCTTCTATTTCGCTGCGATCAGTTGTGATTGTAGCCGATATTGGCAGTGCGAGCAAAGTGCGATCGAACTCTTGAAAATTCAAATTCAGCACTGTTGCCAGCCGCCTCAGTTGGTCTACGGTGAGTTTTCCCACGTCTCCCTGCCGGACTAAGCGCACTCCAAAGCGACTTAAGCCTGCTTTTTCGCCTAAGTCTTGCCAATCGAGAATGTCTAGCTGATTCATGCGTTCCCGCAGAATTTTATCGTACTTAAACTCGATCGCATCTCCCGCCTCAGATGCAGCATAAAGGTAGACTAAAATTAGAAAAATGCCCCCGACAGCTAGCGCGAAGCTGAAGGCAGGCACTGTTGTTACATCAACTGTTGCACCGATGAACTCAAACATTTTTAACTCTTCTAAACTTGTTTTAAAGTCTGCGTTTGTTCAACGGTCAAATTTTCTTCGCCTTGATAATATTCTGGTAGCAAGTCTTGAGATTCTACTTCTCCGAGGGCTTTTTCAATCCCGGCGGTGGTTTCGGTGCAGCTAGAACCGGTGGCGTTGAGGACGGTTTCGGTAATTTTGCCGTCTTTGCCGATTCGGTATTCTATTTGGCGGTATTCTGCCATAATTCTGCCTCTTAGTTTAATGCTTGAGTGTTGACTGCTGAGTGTTGAGTTATATTATAGATTCTATTTACCAATTATTCTAATGAATTTTTGTAGCGACAATGCAACCGGGGTTTCGCCGGAGATTATGGCGGCGATTGCAGCGGCTAATTGCGGTGCTGTGATGTCTTACGGAGATGATGAATATACACAGCGTTTGCAAGTTAAATTTTCGGATTTGTTCGAGACATCCGTGACTGTTTTTCCTGTAGCAACAGGTTCGGCTGCTAATGCGCTAGCCCTGGCGGTTGTCACTCCTTCTTACGGGGCTGTTTACTGTCACGCGGAATCTCATATTAATCTAGATGAATGCGGCGCGCCGGAGTTTTTTACAGGCGGTGCAAAGTTAGTGACACTAACAGGAAATCATGGTAAAATAGAGGCAGAGATTTTAGGAAAAATACTCGATCGCGCTGGTGCAGGTGTCGTCCACCACGTACAGCCCGCAGCCGTCAGCATCACTCAAGCAACGGAAGCCGGCACAGTCTACAATCCAGCAGAAATTTCCCACATTTCGGAAGTAGTTCGCGCTCACAATTTGCACCTGCACATGGATGGAGCTCGCTTTGCCAATGCGGTTGTCAGTTTGGGCTGTTCTCCGGCTGATGTCACTTGGCGCGCCGGTGTGGATATTCTCTCGTTTGGAGCGACAAAAAACGGTGCGATGGGTGCGGAAGCTGTGGTTTTTTTTAATCAAGAATTAGCAAAGACTTTCCCTTTTTACCGCAAGCGCAGCGGGCATCTTTTCTCGAAAATGCGGTTTTTGTCGGCGCAGTTGGAAGCGTATATAACGGATGATTTGTGGCGGAAGAATGCGGCTCATGCAAATAATATGGCAGCCAAATTAGCTGAAGGTTTGGCGGAAGTTGAGGGAGCGAAGTTTTGCCATCGGGTTGAAGCGAACGAGATTTTTATTCAACTTCCCGAATCAGTAATTACATCGGTTTTAGCTGAGGGTTTTCTGTTTTATCGGTGGGATGAATGTACTGTTAGACTGGTAACGGCTTTTAATACTCTGGAAGCGGATGTTATTGCTTTGGTGGAAGCTGTTAAACGCTATTCTGTATAGATTGTAGGTTGGTAAGGGCGGGTGTATTGAGCATTTTTGTGATAGCAAATATTATGTTAACCCGCCCTGGCTGGCGCTACCCAGCTAGAGTTTAATCGATTGAGAAACAGGTTCTGCAACTGCGGCTAGTTCGGGTTCAACTGCTTCGAGGTGCTCTTCTAAAAGCGCCAGATTTCTCATGTTGGATTTATAAAAAGCATCAAAGATATCTCCGACTAAAGGTACTGAACCAACGACGGCTTCTAGACCGATATTGTAAATCATTTTCCCGAGAGTTTTTTGGGGAAGGTTGAATCGAGTTGCTAAGTAAATTAGGTATGCGGAAAACGCGGTATCTACGATATCCCCAGCACCCGGAACTAAACCGATAATAGGGTCTAAGCCTATGCGAAATTTGGTGCCGGGGATGCCAATGGCGGTATCCATCAGGCGGCTGAGTTTGCGGATGCGATTGAGGGTGGCGAGACGCTCTATGTTGTTCATATTATTATTGTTGAACTAGGTTGAAAGTTTGAAATCTGTCGGAAGACGGAAAAAAAAATCTAGAAACTGCTCATTTTCCATCTTCGCTAATATGCTGAATTCCCCATTCGTGCATGGCATTAATAATCGGTTTGAGACTTTCGCCCAAAGGCGTTAGCGAATATTCAACTTTTGGCGGCACTTGCAGGTAAATTTCCCGATGCACAATTGCGTCTGATTCCATTTCCCGCAGTTGCTGCGTCAGCATCTTCTGAGTAATTCCGTTGACAGCTCGTTGCAGCTCGTTAAAACGCTTCACTCCTTGAAACAACTCCCGCAGAATCAAGACTTTCCAGCGCCCGCCAATCACATCTAGAGTGCGTTCTACAGGGCAATTTGCTCGATCGACCTTTACTTCTTGGACTTGCATAGTATCTTTTTGGTAAGTATCGCACTTTTAAGTGCGTACTATCCATAATAACTTGACTCGGTTTAAAATAAAAACATCAAAGAAACACCCGATAAATTTCACTGAGGATTCAGAAAATGATTACCGTCAGAAAAAGTGAAGCAAGAGGACACGCTAATCACGGTTGGCTGGACAGTTACCACACATTTTCTTTTGCAGGCTATTACGATCCAAATTATATGAATTTTCGATCTTTGCGGGTAATTAATGAGGATGTCGTTAGCCCCGGCAAAGGTTTCGGCACTCACGGACACAGTGACATGGAAATCATTACTTATGTATTAGAAGGAGCATTAGAACACAAGGACAGTTTGGGTACCGGTGCAGTGATTAAACCCGGTGAAGTACAGCGAATGAGTGCAGGTACGGGGATCAAGCACAGCGAGTTCAATAACTCGCAAACAGACCCGGTTCATTTGCTGCAAATCTGGCTGTTACCCGATACACAGGGTTTGCCTCCGAGTTACGAACAGCGGGAGTTTCCCCTAGCAGAAAGGCACGGAAAACTGCGTTTAGTGGCGGCACGAGATGCGAGAGATGGTGCTGTAAAAGTGCATCAAGATGTGGATTTGTATGCGGCTGTTTTGGATAAAGACTCGCGGGTTTCTCATGCTTTGCAGCCGAATCGCCACGCTTGGGTGCAAGTTGCTCGCGGCTCGGTTTTGCTCAACGGTTTGCCTTTGAAAAATGGCGACGCTGCGGCGGTTAGCGGCGAGTCTGAATTGGCGATTGAAGCTACGGAAGATGCTGAATTTTTGCTGTTTGATTTGGCATAGAATTACACACGAAATCCCCGGCTTCTTGGAGAAGCCGGGGATTTTAGATCGTTCGGCGATTGAAATCGCTTCTTGTTAAACAAAGTCCGAGCAGAGTGGGACTAAGAAATTAATCAGCCCTCCAAGATTTTGTCCCAAAAATACCTGCTAGAAGTTCGGGAATGCCAAAATCAACATCTAAACTTTCCCAGTGTACGCTGCTACCGGAAGGGGGTAGCCAAACATCAGCAAACTGTTCTGGTGAAGCGCCTTCTAAGCCTTGTGCAAGGCTTGGAGGAAAACAGAAAAGAGCACCGTTTTTTTGTTCGATCACTATTAAATCTTCAGACTGATTGTAATACATGGATTCGCCACCCGGTTCTGTAGCCTCAGCGTTTTTCCATGCTGGCTGGGCTTTGGTTATTTGCTCTCGGAGATTTTCCTCAGTTAACTGTTTGTCCCAGTTTCTAAATACCATGTATTTCTTGCCATCGGTTTTGTTAAGTTTGGATACTTGATTATTGCTGCATGGGATTGTGTTAAGCGGACTGTGAAGGAGATGATACTTAATAATGGGTTACTACTTAGGAAATAAGTAAATAGGAGGAAGAAACTAACTTTTATGTGTGGTATTTCTGGTAAGGGTAAATGTTTAGGATAAATTTTTATGGAACAACAGCCGATCGCCAGAAAGCATCTTGTTTGGAGCCTCATCACTGGTTTAGCAGTTGGCGCGATCGCAGGCGCACCCCTCGGCTGGATGGCTAATGGGAAATATTCCGACCAGCGTTTGGCTGAATTCATCATTTGCCAAGAAAAAAATAGAGATAAGCCAGTTGCTATGGTTGAGTCTATTTGTGGTTCCCGATTCTAAATTTTTCTGGTAGCCAGAGGGCTGTGTCAAATATTGTGAGGCTTGTGCGAATGTCGAAAGTTCGATCGTCGCGCAGGCATTTTGGCGTTGTCAACCGTCAATCTGCCACAAACCGGATAACTTATGCGTCAGTTGATATCTGGGTATGTTAAATTGACACAATAATGAATTACAGCAGAACAATTCCGGCTATTTTGAGTGCTACGATCGCCCTGAGTTCGATCGCCCTCATCCCACTCACATCACCTCAAATCGCCCTCGCATTAACCGCCGACCGAGTTAAAACCGTTGCCCAACAAATTACTGTTCGCATCCAGGGGACAAAAGGCGGTTCAGGAGTAATTTTAGAGAAACAAGGCAGCACATACTATATTCTCACAAACTGGCACGTTGTCGATAAAGCAGGCGATTACGAGGTGGTAACTCCGGACGGCAAAGCTCACTCTGTATACTATAGCCTCGTGCGGCGAGTGCCCGGGATGGATTTAGCCGTCGTACCTTTCAGCAGCACTCAAAGCTACCCACTGGCTCAATTAGCCAATTCCGCAGCAACTAAGGGAAACAAGGCTTATGTGGCCGGCTGGCCGATATCCGGCGGTTCTCTGAGACAGCCGATTTTCATCGCCACGGAAGGTCAGCTTACCGGCCGCCAAACTCCTTGGAACGGTTATACTTTGGTATACAATAACTTAGTGAGAGCGGGAATGAGCGGCGGGCCGGTGCTCGATGACGCAGGCCGAGTTGTCGCAATTAACGGCATTGTCAGGTTAGAGGACAATTCTGATAAAATCGTGGCTGCGGGAATAGAAATTAATACTTTCATGAAATGGCGATCGACTATTTCGCTGCCAGTCGTTCCCCAATCTCCTACTGCCGGGAACCCGAAAACTCCGGCGAATAATGCGCCCCGCACGCCTGCAAGTGCGATCGCCTTTGCTGCTACAAATACCCTCAAAGGGCCTTCGGAAGTTGTCAGTTCCCTTGCCCTAGCTTCCGCTTATTTTACCACAGGAAATAGCAACGGCACAATCTCAGTTTGGAATTTTCCCAGTGGGCAATTAAAAACTACCCTGCAAGGTCACACGGAAGCAGTAAACGCATTGGCCGCGAGTGCGGATGGCAAGGTGTTAGCTAGCGGCAGCGACGACAAAACTGTGAAAATTTGGAATTTAGAAACTGGCGCGGTTGTACGCACTTTGAGCGGGCATTCCAATGCTGTTTCGAGCGTTGCCGTTAGTCCCGACGCTCAATTTGTAGCCAGTGGCAGTTGGGACAAAACCATTAAGATTTGGAACCCGAAAACAGGGGAGTTGCTGCGGACTTTGACCGGGCATTCTGGGTTGGTGAATGCTGTTGCAATTAGTCGCGACAACAAAACTTTAGCTAGCGGCAGCAAAGACGGTTCAATTAGGTTGTGGAATTTAGCTAGCGGTCAAGCAATTCGCACGATTAGCGGCAAAAACTTGTCTGTTTTGTCGCTAGCTTTTACTCCCGACGGCAAAAGTTTAGCGGCGGGAAACAGCAACGGTACAATCGGTTTGTGGAATGCCGGAAATGGGCAGTTAATTCGTCGTTTGAGCGGGCATACTGACGGAGTTTGGTCGGTGGCATTCAGTCGGGATGGCACTACGCTGGTTACTGGCAGTTGGGATAAGAGTGTGAGACTTTGGGATGTGCGATCGGGGGATTTGAGAGGTAATTTGAGCGGTCATGCTGGCTACGTTAGTGCTGTGGCGATTAGCAGCGACGGTAAGACGATTGTGAGTGCGGGTTGGTTGGGGGAAATTAAGATTTGGAAAAGGAGTTGAGATTTTTTTGAACGAACCGCTTTCGTCGCGTTACGCGGAGGGGCGCGTAAGCGCTACTCAACCTAGAAACAGCCCCGCCTCTGTAGCGAAGGCAGCTAGTGGAGGGTTCGCTTAGGCACGGACTCTACTGGTAGGGTGCGTCAGTTGGTAGCGATTCGATGTACATCGGCTAATCATTTCCGGGCTCCGCCCCCCTACTACCTAGCATTTTGTTTCAAACTACGATCGACCCTTATGATAGATTTGGTTCTTGCCAGACTACACTGGAAGACAAAATCAAATTAAAAATTTCTCCATAAATTCGATCGAACCGCCGATCGGGCGGGACTCTCAACTTCGTGGAACAGGCGTCCGGCCTGTGGTTGGCAAAGTAAATCTAAAATCTAAAATCTAAAATTGCGTGACTTCTGACAAATGATTGAAGTAGAACACTTAAGCAAAACTTACGGTTCGACCGCAGCGATCGCGGACGTGTCTTTTTCGGTCGAATCAGGAGAAATTCTGGGGTTTTTGGGGCCAAACGGCGCTGGCAAAACCACAACCATGCGGATTTTGTCGGGATACTTGCCAGCATCCAGCGGTACGGCCCGCATCGCAGGCATGGATGTTCACGAAGACTCGATGGCCGTCAGACAGCGCATCGGCTATCTGCCGGAAAACCCGCCACTGTATCCAGAAATGAGTGTGGAAGGGTTTCTGTTTTTTGTGGCAAGGATTAAGCAAGTACCTGCGGGCGATCGCGCGCGACGAGTTACCTCCGCGATCGAACGCTGCGGCCTGGTTGATAAACGCAAAGTTTTAATCCGCAAGCTTTCTAAAGGATTTCGCCAGCGCGTCGGTATCGCCCAGGCGATCGTCCACGACCCCCCGGTAATTATCTTAGACGAACCAACCGTCGGCCTCGACCCCCGGCAAATCATCGAAGTCCGCAATTTAATCAAAAGTCTTGGGGGCCAGCACACAATCATCCTTTCCACGCACATTCTGCCGGAAGTCAGCATGACTTGCAACCGCGTCACCATCATCAATCGCGGAAAAATCGTCGCTGCGGGTAGTCCCGAAAATTTGATGGGAGAGTTGGCGGTGGGAGAGGGTTACGAACTCGAAGTTGAAGGCGAGGCGGATTTGGTAAACAGTCTGCTGTTGCCTTCTTTGGAACAATTGCCGGGAGTTCGATCGATCGAATTGATTCCAAGCCAGCAATTTTTAGTGAATCGCTACCGCCTGCGGGCAATGTGCGAAGCCGACATAGAACCCGGACGAGAAATTGCCACAGCTATCCTCGCCTCTGGATTTGGACTCTGCGAAATGCGTCGCTCTCGCGCTACTCTGGAAGATGTGTTTTTAAGGCTGACAGCGGCTGAAAAAAAACCGGAAGAAAATCTGGTTCACACCGAACCAGAGGTCGATCGAAATCTGCAAGAAGCCGCAACAACTCAAGACTCGATCGCGGATTCTCATCAATCCGAATCGCAACCGATTGTCGAAAATCTGCAAGTTTCAGATAGGCAAGAATCTCTCTATGATTCTCATTCAGCATCGGAACCAGTTGCAGAAACTGAAGAGTTGCTTTATGATTCTCAACCAGAATCAGAACCAGTTCCAGAAACCGTAGAGTTGAGAGAACATCCTCAACCAGAATCAGAACCAGTTCCAGAAACCGTAGAGTTGAGAGAACATCCTCAACCAGAACTAGAATCAGTTCCAGAAACCGTAGAGTTGAGAGAACATCCTCAACCAGAATCAGAAGCAGTTCCAGAAACCGTAGAGTTGAGAGAACATCCTCAACCAGAATCAGAACCAGTTCCAGAAACCGTACAGCCGATTAAAGGGAAGCATCTCAGTTTGGGTGTCACAGGAACCAGATCATCTTACTCGCTACAGATATCTAAACAAGCAAGCAGGATGCTCACTTTTGTAAAAAATGTTTTTTACAAAAGTGAGATACTCCCGATAGAACCTTCTCCACCAGAACCGATTGTCCAAAATCTAGAAGTGTCAGAAACCGTAGAGTCGATCGAGCATCCTCAACCAGAACAGATTGTCGAAAATCTGCAAGTTTCAGAAACAGTAGAGTCGCTCGACTATTCTCAACCAGAATCCGAACCAGTTGTAGAAACAGTAGAGTCGATAGAGCATCCTCAACCAGAACCGATAGCCGAAAATCTAGAAGTTTCACAAACCGTAGAGTCGATCGAGCATCATGAACCACAACCGATAGTCGAAAATCTAGAAGTTTCAGAAACAGTAGAGTCGATCGAGCATCCTCAACCACAACCGATAGTCGAAAATCTAGAAGTTTCAGAAACAGTAGAGTCGATCGAGCATCCTCAACCACAACCGATAGTCGAAAATCTAGAAGTTTCAGAAACAGTAGAGTCGATCGAGCATCCTCAACCACAACCGATAGTCGAAAATCTAGAAGTTTCAGAAACAGTAGAGTCGATCGAGCATCCTCAACCACAACCGATA